>NZ_JANQCJ010000007.1:0-38907 GCF_024723355.1 Micrococcus sp. HG099
GCCGGGCGGTGCGTGCGGTCCCGGACGTGACCGGGCTCAGCCTGGCCGCCGCCCGGACGAGCCTGCAGGACGACGGCTGGGACGTGCGCGAGCACCGGGTCCCGGTGCCGCTGCCCGCCGGCGACGAGGCGCGCGTGCTGCACCAGTCCCCCGCCGCGGGCACCCCCCTGCTGGAGGGCACCCGCGTCGAGCTCTGGAGCCGCTGAGCGGCCCGCCGGTCAGCGGCGCGGGGCGACGCGCTCGGGGTGCGAGAGCGCCTCGGTCACCTTGAACGCCATCTCCAGCGACTGCTGGTGGTTCAGGCGCGGGTCGCACAGGGTCTCGTAGCGGGCGTCGAAGTCGGCCTCGTTGATGGGGTCGGAGCCGCCGAGGCACTCGGCCACGTCGTCGCCGGTGAGCTCCACGTGCATGCCGCCCGGGCGGGTGCCCAGGGCGCGGTGCACCTCGAAGAACCCGCTGACCTCGTCCATGACGTCCTCGAAGCGGCGCGTCTTGTACCCGTTGGCGGCGGTGACGGTGTTGCCGTGCATCGGGTCGGTGACCCAGACGGGCTCGAGGCCGGCGTCGCGCACGCCCTCGACGATGCCGGGCAGCACGTCGCGGATGCGCTCGGCGCCCATGCGGGTGATGAAGGTGAGGCGGCCGGGCTCGCGCTCCGGGTCCAGGCGCTCGGCCAGCTCCAGGGCGTCCGCCGCGGAGGTGGTGGGGCCCAGCTTCACGCCGATGGGGTTGCGGACGCGGGAGAGGAAGTCCACGTGGGCGCCGTCCACCTGGCGGGTGCGCTCGCCGATCCACAGGAAGTGGGCGCTCGTGGCGTACGGGTCGCCGCTGCGGGAGTCCACACGGGTCAGGGCGCGCTCGTAGTCGAGCAGCAGCGCCTCGTGGGCGGAGTAGAACTCGGTGCGGCGCATGGCCTCGAAGTCCACGCCGGCGGCGTTCATGAAGCGGACGGCGCGGTCGATCTCCGCGGCCATCTCCTCGTACTGGGCGTAGGCCGGGTTGGCCATGAAGCCCTGGTTCCACTGGTGGACGCTGCGCAGGTCGGCGAAGCCGCCCTGGGTGAACGCGCGGACGAGGTTCAACGTGGAGGCGGAGGTGTGGTACGCCTGCACCATGCGCCGGGCGTCGTGGCGACGGGCCTCCTCGGTGAACTCGTAGCCGTTGACGATCTCGCCGCGGAAGCTGGGCAGGGTGACGCCGTCGCGGGTCTCGGTGTCCGAGGAGCGGGGCTTGGCGAACTGGCCGGCGATGCGGCCCATCTTCACCACGGGCATGGACGCGCCGTAGGTCAGCACGGCGGCCATCTGGAGGATGGTCTTCACGCGGGCGCTGATGCGGTTGGCGGTGGAGCCCGCGAAGGTCTCGGCGCAGTCGCCGCCCTGCAGCAGGAAGGCCCGGCCCTGGGCGACGTCCGCGAGGCGGGCGCGCAGCAGGTCCACCTCGCCGGCGAACACGAGCGGCGGGACCTGGCTCAGCTCGGCGACGGCGGCGCGGTGCTCGGCCTCGTCGGCCCACGAGGGCGCCTGGGCCACCGGCAGGGAGCGCCAGTGGTCGAGTCCGGGGATGTCCGCGGCGCCCTCCGAGATGGCGGTGCCGAAGGCCAGGATCTTCTCGCGGGGGTCCTCTGTCATGCCACCAGGCTAGGGGCGGCGGGCCGCCTCGCCGAACGGGCGTCCCCGGATGACGACGACGGCGCGCCCGGCGCGGCGGGTCAGTCGCGGGCGCGCGGCGGTGCGGGGACCCGGCCGGACTTCACGTCCGCGGCGTAGGTGTCCACGTACTCCTGGCCGGAGAGGCGGCGGATCGCCTCCATGATCTCGTCCGTGACGGCGCGCAGCACGCGCGGGTCGGTGACGCCCTCGGCGCGGTCGGAGAAGTCCAGGGGCTCGCCGAAGATCATGCCGATCCGGCGGATGCGCGGCAGGGTGCGGCCGATCGGCTGGGCCTGGTCCGTGCCGATCATGGCGATGGGCACCACGGGGGCGCCGGAGGCCAGCGCGAGCTTGGCCACGCCGATCTTGCCGCGGTGCAGGCGGCCGTCGGGGCTGCGCGTGCCCTCGGGGTAGATGCCGAGCAGGCGCCCCTCGCGCAGCGCCTCGAGGCCGGCGTCGAGCGAGCGCAGGGAGGCCTCCCCGCCCGCGCGGTCCATGGGCAGCTGGTTGGTGGCCTCGAAGAACTTGCGGGTGATCCAGCCCTTGGGCCCGGCGCCGGTGAAGTACTCCTTCTTCGCCAGGAAGTGGACCTGGCGCTCGAGCATGGCCGGCATGAACACGGAGTCGGACACGGAGAGGTGGTTGCTGGCCAGGATCGCGGCCCCCTCGGCCGGCACGTTGCCCAGCCCCTTGACCCAGGGCCGGAAGAGCAGGCGCGTGGCGGGCGCGACGGCGAGGGTCTTGGCTGACCAGTAGAACGTGGACACGGCGGTCCTTCCGGTGCGAGGGGTCGGGTGCCCGCCCATCGTACGGTCCCCGCCCCTACGCTGGGAGCATGGACCGCCCAGCGCCCCCCGCCGTCCCAGCGCCGCCCGCCGTGCCCGCGCCCGCCGTCGACCCCGTCCACCTGCCGCTGCGCCTGGCCCCGGGCTCCGGCGTCGGCGCGGACCGGTGCGTGGTGGTCCTGCACGGATTCACCTCGGGCCCCGACTCGGTGCGCGCGTGGGCCGAGGGGATCGCCGCGGACGGCTCCCACGTGAGCGTCCCCCTGCTGCCCGGCCACGGCACCCGGTGGCAGGACCTGGCGGCCACAGGCGCGGACGAGATCCGCGGGGCCGTGCGCGAGGCCGTGGACCGCGAGCTGTCCCGGCACCGGCACGTGGTGGTGGCGGGGATCTCGATGGGCGGTGCCCTGGCCCTCGACGCCGCGGCGCACCGGCCGGTCTCGGCGGCGATCGTGGTGAACCCGGCGCTGCGCTTCGCAAGCCCACTCGCTCCGCTGGCCCCCGCGCTGGCCCCGTTCGTGCCGTCCGTGGCCCCGATCGCCAACGACATCGCCGACCCCGACGCCCGGGAGCTGGCCTATCCGCGCACCCCCGTGGCGGGCGTGGCAGCGGTCGGCCGCATCCAGCGGGCCGCGCGCCGGGCCCTGCCGCGGATCACCGCACCGGTGACCGTCTTCCGCTCCGCCCGGGACGCCGTCGTGCCCGCGGCGAGCCACCGGACCCTGCTGCGCGGGCTGCGCCGCGCGCCGGTGGACGTGGTGCCCCTGCCGCGCAGCCGGCACGTCGCCACCCTGGACTACGACCTGCCCCTGCTGATCGAGCGCAGCCGGGCCGCCGTGGAGGCCGCCACGCGCGCGTGAGCCCCGACCCCGGAGGCCCGCCTCCCCGCATGTAGAGTGACCGTGACGTCCATCACGCCCCGTCCCGCAATGCCGACCGCACCGCCATCCCCGGCCCCGGTCGGACGGCGGGCCGCCGACTCAGCCGAGGAGCACCATGCGAGAGATCAGTGAGCCCTACCACCCGCGTCTGTCCCCCGAGTCGAACATCACCGACTTCCTCGAGCGCCAGGCCGAGGAGCGCCCCGACCACGGCCTCTTCGCCGTGGCGGACGAGCAGGACCAGTGGACGGACGTCTCCGCGCGGGACGCCCGCGAGCGGGTGCGCGCCCTGGCCAAGGGCCTGATCGCCGCCGGCGTCGGCGCGGGCGACCGCGTGGGCCTGATGGCCGCCACCCGGCTCGAGTGGACGCTCGTGGACTTCGCCATCTGGTACGCCGGCGCCGTCACCGTGCCGATCTACGAGACCTCCTCGGCCACCCAGGTGGCCTGGATCGTCGAGGACGCGGACGTGTGCGCCGTCGTCGCCGGGGACGAGTCCCTCGTCAAGACGGTGCGCGACGCCGTCCACCGGGAGCACCTGCCCCAGCTGCGCGGCGTGTGGGTCATGGACGTCGCCGGCGGCGAGCCGGGCTCCGGCCTCGACGAGCTGGCGGCCCTCGGCGCGGACGTGAGCGACGAGGACCTCGAGGCCCGCCGTTCGGCGGCGAACCTGGAGGACCTGGCCACGATCATCTACACCTCGGGCACCACCGGGCGCCCCAAGGGCTGCGAGCTCACCCACGAGAACTTCGCCGAGCTGGTGAACCAGACCCTGTCCTCCTCCCTCGGCGAGGTCGTCCGCCCGGACACCTCCACGGTGCTGTTCATCCCGCTGGCCCACGTGTTCGCCCGCTTCGTCTCCGTGCTCACCGTGGCCGCCGGCGCCCGCTGCGGCCACGTCACCGACCTCAAGCGGCTCTCCAACTCCCTGCAGACCTTCCAGCCGAGCTTCGTGCTGGCCGTGCCGCGCGTGTTCGAGAAGATCTACAACGCGGCCCTGCTCAACGCGCAGTCCGGCGGCAAGGACAAGATCTTCCGCCGCGGCGCGGACGTGGCCGTCCGCTGGTCCCGCGCCCTGGACTCGGGGAAGATGACCGCGCCGCTGCGCCTGCAGCGCGCGTTCTACTCCGCGCTGATCTACCGGCGCATCCGCGCGGCGATGGGCGGCCGGCTCGAGTACGCCGTCTCCGGCGGCGGCCCCCTCTCCCCCGACCTGGCGCACTTCTTCCGCGGCGTGGGCCTGACCATCCTCGAGGGCTACGGCCTCACCGAGACCACGGCCCCCATCACGGTGGGCCGCCCGGGCCGGCTGAAGATCGGCACGGTGGGCCTGCCCCTCGGCGGCAACGCGGTGCGGATCGCGGAGGACGGCGAGATCCTCACCCGCGGCACCTCGCTGATGCGCGGCTATCACGACCGCCCGGAGGCCAACGAGGAGGCCTTCGAGGACGGCTGGTTCCGCACCGGCGACCTGGGCTCGCTGGACGAGGACGGCTTCCTCACCATCACGGGCCGCAAGAAGGAGCTCATCGTCACGGCCGGCGGCAAGAACGTGGCCCCGGCGATGCTCGAGGACGCGATCCGCTCGGATGCGCTGATCTCCCAGGTGATGGTGGTGGGCGACGCCAAGCCGTTCATCGCGGCGATCGTCACCCTGGACGCGGACACCCTGCCCTCGTGGCTGGCCGCCCACGGCCTGCCGAAGGACCTCGATGTGGCCGCGGCCGCGAAGGAGGACCGGGTGCGCCGGCACGTCCAGGAGATCGTGGACAAGGCCAACAGCGCGGTCTCCCGCGCCGAGGGCATCCGCGAGTTCCGCATCCTGGACCGCGACTTCTCCATGGAGGAGGGCCACATGACGCCGTCGCTCAAGATGAAGCGCGCCGTGATCATGCAGGACTTCGCCGCGGAGATCGCGGACATCTACGGCGAGGCCCCCGCGCAGGGCTGATCCGACGCGAGCAGGGGCGGGCCCGTCACGGGCCCGCCCCTGCTCGCGTCCACGGTCCGCCCCCGCGGCGCGTCCACGGTACGCCCCCGCGGGCGGGCCCGGCTCAGAGCAGGCCGGAGTCCGGCACGTCGAGGCCGAGCAGGGCGTTCTCCACGACCTCGGTCAGCGCCGGGTGCGGCCAGTACTGGCCGCGGGCGAGCCGGTGCGCGTCGATGCCGAACGCCATGCCGGTCACGAGGGGCTGGATCAGGTTCGCGGCGTCATGGCCCAGGATGTGCCCGCCCAGGATCCGCCCGGTCGCCTTCTCCGCGACCACGGTGCACAGGCCCTCGGAGTCCTCCATGGCCCAGCCGTAGGCCACGTCCCCGAAGGCCTGGGTCTTCACGGTGATCGCGTCCGCGCCGTGCTCGGCCAGGGCCTGCTCCACGGTGAGCCCGACGGCGGCCACCTGCGGCCGGGTGAACACGGCGGCGGGCACGGGGGCCAGGTCGGCCGAGCGCAGGTCCTCGGGGTGCTCGAGGTTGTGGGCGACGACGCGGGCCTCGTGGTTGGCCACGTGCTTGAGCTGCCACGTGTTGGCCACGTCGCCCAGCGCGTAGACGCCCTCGACCGGGGCGCCGCCGGAGAGGACCCGCTGGTGCCGGTCCGTGGCGAGCACGCCGTCCTCGGTGACGTCCAGGCCGGCGGCGTCCACGTCGAGCCGGTCCGTGTTGGGGGTGCGCCCGATGGCCATGAGCACCGCGTCCGCCTCGACGACCTCCTCCACCGTGCCCGTCTGCTCCTGGCCCTCGGCGCGGTCGAGCCGCACGCGCACCCAGCCCTGGGCGGCGCGGTCCGCGTCCGCCGCGGGCTCGACGCCCGCCGGGGTCCAGCCCGTGCGCACGTCCCACTGGCGGGCGGCGATCTCGGTGAAGGCCGTGGACACGCTGAGGTCGTGGGCCTTGAGCAGGCGGTGGCCGCGGTTGACCTGGATGACCTCGGAGCCGAGGGCGGCGAAGATCGAGGCGAACTCGCACGCGATGAACCCGCCGCCGATCACGAGCAGCCGTCGCGGCAGGCGGGGCAGGCGCATCACGGTGTCCGAGGTGTGCACGGAGGGCAGGTCCACGCCGGGGATGCGGGGCAGGGTGGGCCGCGAGCCCGCGGCGATCACCACCTGGTCCGCGGTGACCTCGCGCCCGGAGGCGGTGCGCACGCGGCGCGGGCCCACGAACCGGACCTCCTCCTGGATCACGGAGGTGTGCTCCAGCTCGTCCCGGCGGTAGCGCAGCCCGCCCTCGCTGATGGCGTCGATGCGCTGGAAGATCCGGTCTCGGATGGCCGGGAAGTCCGCTCCGGTGAACTCCAGTCCCACGCCCAGGCGCTCGGACTCGGCGCCGGCCGAGGCGGCCAGGCCGGCCGGGTAGGCGTACATCTTCGTGGGGATGCAGCCCACGTTCAGGCAGGTGCCGCCGAACACGCCGGAGTCGGCGATGGCCACGCTGCGGCCCTCCCAGTGCTCGGTGACGAGCGAGTTGCCCGATCCGGAGCCGATGATGAGCAGGTCGTGGTGTTCCGTGGAGGTGGCCATGCCCCCAGGATAGGGCCGGGCCCGGACGCGACGGCGTCCGGGCCCGGTGCTCCTCCCGCGCAGGCGGGCGGGCGGCTCACTCGATCACGAGCAGCAGGTCCCCGCCGTTGACGGGGGTCACCCCCTCGGTGACGACGCGGCGCACGGTGCCGGCCACCTGGGCCGTGATGGCGGCCTCCATCTTCATGGCCTCGATGGTGGCGACCGGCTGGCCGACCTCCACGGCGTCGCCCTCCGCCACCTGGACGGTGACCGAGCCCGCGAACGGGGCGGCGACGTGGCCGGGGGTGCCGGGGTCCGCCTTCTCCGCGGTCCGCACGGTGGACTCGATCGAGCGGTCGCGGACGGTCATCTGGCGCAGCTGGCCGTTCAGGGTGACCATCACGGTGCGCATGCCCTTCTCGTCCGGCTCGGAGACGGACATGAGGGTGGCGAGTAGCCGCACACCGCGTCCGAGCGAGATGACGTGCTCGCGCCCGGGGACGAGGCCGTAGAGGAAGTCGCGGGTGTGCAGGGTGACGGTGTCCCCGAACTCCTCGCGGTGCGCCTCGAACTCCTTCGTGGGGCCGGGGAAGAGCAGGCGGTTCAGCACCGCGCGGCGGGTCTGTCCGGCCTCGCCGAGGGCCGTCGAGTCCTCCGCGGAGATCTCCACCATGCCTGCGCCCTCGCGGCGCCCCTGGAGGGCCTTGGTCCGGAAGGGCTCCGGCCAGCCGCCGGGCGGGTCACCGAGCTCGCCGCGCAGGAAGCCGATCACGGAGTCCGGGATGTCGAACTCCTGCGGACGCTCCGCGAACTCCTTCGGGTCCACGCCGGAGCCGACCAGCTGCAGCGCCAGATCGCCCACCACCTTGGAGGACGGGGTGACCTTGACGAGGTGGCCGAGCAGGTCGTCGGCCGCGGCGTACATCGACTCGATGGCCTCGAACCGCTCCCCCAGGCCGAGCGCGATCGCCTGCGTGCGCAGGTTGGACAGCTGGCCGCCCGGGATCTCGTGGTGGTACACGCGGCCGGTCGGGGCGGGCAGCCCCGCCTCGAAGGGCGCGTACGCCGCGCGGACGGACTCCCAGTAGGGCTCCATCGCGGTGGCGGCCTCGAGGCCGAGACCGGTGTCCCGCTCCGTGTGCTCGAGCGCCGCGACCAGGGCGGACAGCGGCACCTGGCTGGTGGTGCCCGCCATGGACGCGGTGGCCGCGTCGACGGCGTCGACGCCGGCCTCGGCGGCCGCCAGCAGGGTGGCCAGCTGGCCGCCCGCGGTGTCGTGCGTGTGCAGGTGCACGGGCAGGTCGAACTCGGCCCGCAGGGCGGTGACCAGCTCGCGCGCGGCGGCGGGACGCAGCAGGCCCGCCATGTCCTTGATCGCCAGCACGTGCGCGCCGGCGTCGACCATCTGCCGGGCCAGGCCCAGGTAGTAGTCCAGCGTGTAGAGCGTCTCCTTCGGGTCCGTCATGTTGCCCGTGTAGCACAGGGCCGTTTCGGCCACGGCCGTGCCCGTGGCACGCACCGCCTCGATCGCCGGGGTGATCTGGGAGACGTCGTTGAGGGCGTCGAAGATGCGGAACACGTCGACGCCGGATGCCGCGGCCTCGGCCACGAACGCGTCCGTCACCTCGGTGGGGTACGGCGTGTAGCCCACCGTGTTGCGGCCGCGCAGCAGCATCTGGATCGGGATGTTCGGCAGCTCCGCGCGCAGCAGCTCGAGGCGCTGCCACGGGTCCTCGTGGAGGAAGCGCAGCGCGACGTCGTACGTCGCCCCGCCCCAGGCCTCCACCGAGAGCAGCCCCGGCAGGGTGTGCGCGACGGCGGGGGCGGCGGCCAGCAGGTCGCGCGTGCGGACGCGGGTGGCCAGCAGGGACTGGTGGGCGTCGCGGAAGGTGGTGTCCGTGACGGCCAGTGCGGTCTGCTCACGCAGGGTGCGGGCGAAGCCCTCGGGGCCCTGCTCCAGCAGCACCTGACGCCAGCCGTGCGGGGGCACCGCGTCCTCGTTCCGGCTCGGGCCGTCGAACGGCGAGCGGTCCGGCTCCTGGTGCTTGTCGCCCGGGTGCTCCGGGAGGCGGTCACGGGGGTCGATGCCCTCGACGCGCGGGCCGTGCGGCTGGTTGACGGTGACGTCCACGAGGTACTGCAGGGCCTTGGATCCGCGGTCCTGGGAGCGGTTCACCGTGGCCAGCTCGGGATGCTTGTCGATGAAGTCCGTGGCGACGTCGCCGCTGACGAACTGCGGGTCGTCCATCACGTTCATCAGGAACGGGATGTTGGTGGCCACGCCGCGCACGCGGAACTCGGCCAGGGCGCGGCGCACGCGGCGCACGGCCGTGGCGTAGTCGCGTCCGCGGCAGGTGAGCTTGACCAGCATCGAGTCGAAGTGCGGGCTGATCTCCGCACCGGCGTAGATGGTGCCGCCGTCGAGGCGCACACCGGAGCCGCCGGCCGAGCGGTAGGCGGTGATGGTGCCGGTGTCCGGGCGGAAGCCGTTGGCCGGGTCCTCGGTGGTGATGCGGCACTGGATGGCGAAGCCGCGGACCTGGAGGGCGTCCTGCGTGATGCCCAGCTCGGGCAGGGTGGCGCCGGCGGCGATGCGCAGCTGCGCGCCCACGAGGTCCACGTCCGTGACCTCCTCGGTCACGGTGTGCTCCACCTGGATGCGGGGGTTCATCTCGATGAACACGTGCTGGCCCGCACGCTCGCCCGCCGTGTCCACGAGGAACTCGACGGTGCCCGCGTTGACGTACCCCATTTCCTTGGCGAAGGCGACGGCGTCCCGGTGCAGGGCCTGCCGGATCTCCTCGTCCAGGTTCGGGGCCGGGGCCATCTCGATGACCTTCTGGTGGCGGCGCTGGAGCGAGCAGTCCCGCTCGAAGAGGTGCACGACGTTGCCCTCGCCGTCGGCGAGGATCTGCACCTCGATGTGCCGCGGCCGCAGGACGGCCTGCTCGAGGAACACGGTGGGGTCGCCGAAGGCGGTGTCCGCCTCGCGCATCGCTGCCTCAAGGGAGCCGCGCAGGTCCTCGCGGCGCTCGACGCGGCGCATGCCGCGGCCGCCGCCGCCGGCGACGGCCTTGACGAAGATGGGGAAGCCGATCTCCTCGGCCTGCTCCAGAAGCCACTCGACGTCGGCGCTCGGGTCCGAGGAGGCCAGGGTGGGGATGCCCGCACGCTTGGCCGCGCGCAGGGCCTCGACCTTGTTGCCGGTCAGCTCGAGGACGTCGGCGGGCGGGCCGACGAAGGTGATCCCGTTCTCGGCCGCGGCGCGGGCCAGGCCGGCGTTCTCCGACAGGAAGCCGTAGCCCGGGTAGATCGCGTCGGCCCCGGCGTCCTTCGCCACGCGGATGATCTCGTCCACGTCGAGGTAGGCGCGCACGGGGTGGCCCTCCTCACCGATGCGGTAGGCCTCGTCCGCCTTCTGGCGGTGGATCGAATTGCGGTCCTCGTAGGGGAAGACGGCGACGGTGCGGGCGCCCAGCTCGTAGCAGGCGCGGAAGGCGCGGACGGCGATCTCGCCGCGGTTCGCCACCAAGACCTTGGAGAAGACGGCGCCGGCTCCGGTCGACCCGGCCGCGTCCTCAGGAGGGGTGAAGTTCTCGACAGGTGCGGTCATGGTTGGGAGTGTGTCACACCGCACGCAAATTCCGTCTCGTGTCGCGCACACTCACCGCTGCGAGACGAAAGGTTACTGGGCTCGGCCCTCCGGGGCGCACGCGGTGGAGGCTCAGGCGGAGCGGCGGGCCCGACGCCGCCCGGCCAGCTCGTCCCCCGGTTCGGGGGCGACGATCACGCTCTCCCGCGGCAGCTCGGCGAGGCTGCCCTCGACCTCGCGCCACACGCGGCCGACGGCGATCCCGAAGACGCCCTGGCCGCCCTGGACCAGGTCGACGACCTCGTCCGCCGAGGTGCACTCGTAGACCGAGGCGCCGTCGCTCATCAGGGTGATCTGGGCGAGGTCGTCCACGCCGCGCTCGCGCAGGTGGCCCACGGCGGTGCGGATCTGCTGCAGGGACACGCCCGTGTCCAGGAGGCGCTTGACCACCTTGAGGACGAGGATGTCGCGGAACGAGTACAGCCGCTGGGAGCCGGAGCCGGCGGCGCCGCGGACCGTGGGGACCACGAGGTCGGTGCGCGCCCAGTAGTCGAGCTGGCGGTAGGTGATGCCGGCGGCCTTGCACGCGGTGGGGCCGCGGAAGCCGACGTCGTCGCCCGGGGTCACGTCCTCGTCGAAGAGGGTGCCCTGCGCGCCGAGCGCGGGGGGCCGGCCGGAACCTGCGGTGGGTGTCACGGGGAACCTCCTGATGCGGGGTCCCCGGTGCGGGAAGGAAGGGGACGGGCCCCGCCGCATGCCGCCGGTGACCGTGGCGGCGCTCCCCGGTGACCGTGGGGAGGACGACGAGGACGTCCCGGACATGCGGGACCCTCTGCTCACGAAGGTACGCCGGGCCCGCGGGGCGGTCAACGAACCCGGCGGTCGGCGGTCGGCCGTGTCGCGGCCGGACGGCTCAGGCGAAGTCCTCGGGGCGGACCGAGTCCAGGAAGTCCCGGAAGTCCTCCACGGTGCGCTCCTGGCCGTCCTCCTCCCCCGAGCGGGCGGACATCCCGGCCTCGGCCAGCACCGCGGGGCTGGCCAGCACGGGGGCGTCGGCGCGCAGGGCCAGCACCACGGCGTCCGAGGCGCGGGCGTCCACGCGCGCGCCGGTGGAGAGCTCGAGCTCGCCGTGGACGACGTCGTTCCGGACCTCCGTGAGCCGCACGCGGACCACCTCGGCGCCCAGGGCGGCCACGGTGGAGAGCAGCAGCTCGTGCGTGAGGGGCCGGGGCGCGCTGACGCCCTCGAGGGCGAGCGCGGCGGCGGCCGCCTCCGGGGCCCCCACCCACAGGGGCACCATGATGCGCCCGGGCGGGTCCACGAGCAGGATCACGTGGTGCTGCGCCGGCAGCTCCACGCGCACGCCCAGCACGGACATCGGGACGTCGCCGGCCTCCGGCACGTCCTCGGGGCGGGGCTCAGTCATCCCACTGCTCCGTCATCCCACTGCTCCGTCATCCCACTGCTCCAGGCCCTCGGCCACGAGGGCGGAGTGCAGCCGTAGGCTCGCCTGGGCGATCTCCTGGGCCGAGCGGGCCACCCGGGGCCGCGTGTCGGCGTCGCGGCGGGCCTGCAGCGGCGCGACGGCGCGCTCCACGAGGCCGAGCTCGCGGTCCGCGGCGGCCCGGAAGGGGCGCAGGTGGCGCGGCTCCAGGCCGTGGCCGGCGAGCACGACGGCGGCGCGGGCCACCTCCATGGCGTGCGACGAGTAGGCGCCGTCCTCGTCCGCCGGCAACAGGGAGTACTGGTCCAGCTCGGCCAGCAGCTCCTCCCCCGCGCCCGACTCCTCGGCCAGCTCGGACCGGGTCCAGCCGCGCCGTCCGGCGGCGACCTCGCGCCCCAGGCGCGATGCGTCCGAGGCGCCCGGGGCCACGACGCCGCCGGGCAGGTCCGCCGGGACCTCGCCGCGGTCCAGGGCGGCGAGCTGGGCGGCGATCACCTTCAGCGGCAGGAAGTGGTCGCGCTGCACGGTGAGCACGAACCGCAGCCGGTCCACGTCCTCGGGGCGGTAGCGGCGGTACCCGGCCGGAGTGCGCTCGGGCAGCACGAGGCCACGGTCCTCGAGGAAGCGCACCTTCGAGGCGCTCACGCCGGGGAAGTCCGACTCGAGGGCGGCCACGACCTCACCGATGCCCAGCCGGCCCGAAGGGCGGGTCCGGGGGCCGGCGTCGGCGTGCTGCGGCTCGGTCACGGCGTCGACGGCTCAGCCCCGCTGGGGGCTGGTGAAGTACGTGAGCCGGTACTTGCCGATCTGCACGTGCATGCCCGAGCGCAGCAGGACGTCGTCCACGCGGTCGTGGTTCACGAAGGTCCCGTTGAGGGAGTTCATGTCCACGAGGCGGTGGCCGCCGGCCTCGGCGCGGAACTCCGCGTGGCGGCGGGAGACGGTGACGTCGTCGAGGAAGATGTCCGCGTCCGGGTGCCGGCCGACGGTGACCACGTCCTGGTCCAGCAGGAAGCGGGCGGCCTTCTCGGGCCCGCCGTCCGCCAGCAGGAGCGCCGAGCCGGCCGGGAGGGCGCGGATGGCGTCCGACTCCTCGGCGGAGAGGTCGGCGGCGACCAGCGGGGCCAGCTCGGTGAGGTTGATGGAGGAGGTGGAGAGGTCCGGTTCGCGTCCGGGCTGGTTCATGGGGGGCTCCTGTGCGTGGGCCGGCGCCGTGGGCGCCGGCCGGAGGGAGGGTCGGAGGGGACGCCGACGCCCCGCCGGTCACGCGGCGGGGCGAGGGCGACGAGGGGTCAGCTCGTGTGCGAGGCGTAGCCCTCGGCGTCCAGCAGGCCCTCGAGCTGGGCCTCGTCCGCGAGGGTGACCTCGAACAGCCAGCCGCCCTCGTAGGGCGCCGAGTTGACCAGGCCGGGCTCGCCGTCCAGGTCCTCGTTGACGGCGGCCACGGTGCCGGTCACCGGGGCATAGATGTCCGAGACGGACTTGGTGGACTCGACCTCGCCCACCGCGGTGCCCGCGGTGACCTCGGAGCCGACCTCGGGCAGGTCCACGTAGACCACGTCGCCCAGGGCGTCCTGCGCGAAGTCGGTGATGCCGATGCGGACGGTGCCGGCCTGCCCGGCCTCGGCGATCCACTCGTGCTCGGCGGAGTACTTCAGTCCTTCGGGGATGGAGCTCATCGGGTTCGCGTCCTTCGTTCGGTCGGGTGGAGTGTCGTCGTCTCGCAGACTACCGAGCGGCGCGTGATTCGCGCCACCGACACGGTCACAGGACGCCGCGCATGCCGCGGCGCACCGGCTTGGCGATGGCCAGCATGAGCAGGCCCACGCCCACGGTGACGGCGCCGATCACGCCGAAGTAGCCGACCTCGTTCTCCTCGGAGTAGGAGCCGGCCAGCGAGCCCGCGAGCGCGGTGCCCAGGGCCACCGAGAGGTTGTAGAGCGAGACCATCATCACGGGGAACGAGCGCGGCGCCACCTTCGTGGACAGCGACAGGCCCACCGGGGAGACGAGCAGCTCGCCCATGGTGCAGACGAAGAGGATCAGCGCGAGCCACAGCAGCGGCACGGCGAGCACGTCCGCCACCGGGATGAACAGCAGGAACGCGAGGCCGATCAGCACGATGCCGATGCCGAACTTCACGGGCGTGCCGGGCTGGCGCGGGCCGAGCTTCGTCCACAGCGCCGCGAACACCGGCGCGAAGGCGATGATGAAGATCGGGTTGATGGAGTTGACCCACTCCATGGGCATCTCCCAGCCGAAGAGGTTCCGGTCGAGGCGGTTCTCGGAGTACAGCGCGATCACGGTGAACTGCTGCTGGAACAGGGCGAAGAACACGGCGGTGCCGATGAACAGCGGGATGAACGCCTTGACGCGGGAGCGCTCCTCCTCGGTGACCTTCTTGGAGGTCAGCAGCACGGCGAAGATGCCGATGGCGGCGACGGCGGCCAGCACCACAACGGCGTCGGCCAGGTTGGCCACGGTGACGATGCCGGTGAGGAACAGGACGACGCCGACGGCGACGGCGGCGAGCGCGATGAGGACCCAGCGGCCGTACTGCGAGCGCGGCAGCGGGTTCGGGATCCGGTGCACGTCCGAGGGCAGGTTCTTGCGGGTCAGGGCGTACTGGACCAGACCGATGGCCATGCCGACGGCGGCGAGGCCGAAGCCGAAGTGGAAGCCCCAGCTGTCGCGGGCGAGGCCGGTGAGCAGCGGGCCGAAGAGGGCGCCGATGTTCACGCCCATGTAGAAGATGGAGAAGCCGGCGTCGCGCTTGGGGTCCTGCTGTGAGTACAGCGCGCCCACGAGGTTGGCGGCGTTGGCCTTGAGGCCGCCGGAGCCGACGGCCACCAGGATCAGGCCGAGGGTCAGGCCCGGGATGCCCGGGACCAGGGCGAGCGCGATGTGGCCGAGCATGATGGTCACGGCGCTGTAGAACATGGTGCGCTCGGAGCCGAGCAGGCGGTCGGCGATCCAGCCGCCGAGGATGCAGAAGACGTACACCATGCCGCCGTAGGCGCCCACGATGCCGGTGGCCACGGCGACGTCGATGCCCAGGCCGCCCTCCGCGAGCGTCCAGGACATGTAGTACACGAGCATGGCCTGCATGCCGTAGAAGGAGAAGCGCTCCCACATCTCCACGGAGAAGAGGTTCGCCAGGGGGCCGGGCTGGCCGAGGAAGGGGCGGCCGTGCCAGTCGGGCGCGGCGGCGGGGTCGGGCGCGGCGGCGGTGGGCGCGGCCACGCGGGCGGACGGTTCGACGGCGGGCTCGTGGCCCGTGGGGGGATTCTGTGGGGTGTGCACCGGCCCACTGTCCTCCCCTGTCGGAGGCCGATCAAATCCGCCGACGGCGATTCAGCCCTGCGCGAGGGCGGCGCCCCGGGCCGACGACGGCCGGCCCGGGGCGCCGTCGTCATCAGCGGGAGGCGAGCGCGTAGGCGGCGCAGCCCTGGATCTCCATGGCCGCCATGAGGCGCTCCACGGAGATGTTCTCCTTCACCGTGTCGTCCGAGGAGTGGTACTCGGGCTCGAGGATGAAGCCGTCGCGGTGCAGCCAGCCGAAGTTGCCACTGGGCACGCCGATCTCGCTGAAGGACTGGTGGTCGGAGCGGCCCATGGTGAACAGGTCGGACATGGAGGTGCGGTAGCCCAGCCGCTCCCCCGCCGCGTAGACGGCGCGGTTGACGTCGTTGGCCTCGCCGCGCAGGTCCAGGAGCCAGTACTTCTCGGCGGGGTCCCAGCTGGTGGCGATCATGTCGTTGTTGAAGACGCCGCGCAGGCGGGAGCGCTCGTCTGCCGGCATGGCCTGGGCGTGGATCCGGGAGCCGACGAGGCCGACCTCCTCCGAGCCCCAGAAGCCGAAGGACAGGTCCGCGGCGGTGGGCGCGTTGCGCATCACGCGGGCGAGCTCGAGGCAGGCCGCCGTGCCGGAGGCGTTGTCGTTGGCGCCGCGCGAGCCGATCACGGAGTCGTAGTGGGCGCCGAGCATGACCCGCTCGCGACCGCCCTTGCCCGGGCCCTTGCGGCCGGCGCGGGTGCCCACGACGTTGGCGCTGCGGGTGCCCCGGTGCTCCACGGTGCTGACGGTCAGGCGCAGCGGGCCCGCGGCGAGCACGTCGAGCAGCGCGTGCTTCTGCACCTGCGAGACGCCGACCACGGGGATGTCCAGGCGCGCCGTCGTGAGCGCGGGGGCGAAGGCCGAGGCCTGCCCGGGCGGGTTCGAGTCCCGACGGGTGGCGATGACGGCGACGGCGCCGCGCGCCTGAGCTGCCACGGCCAGCGGGGTGATGTCCTCGGACGCCTTGACCACGCGCATCAGGACCATGCCCGTGAGGTCCGCGGGCAGGTCCGCGACGGAGCCGCTCGGCGCGAGGACCACGCGGCCGGCCACGGTGACGTCCTGCGCCGCGGCGGCGGCGGAGCCCACGCCCCAGCTCCAGCGGCTGTCCAGCTCCGGCGCCTCGAGCAGGCCCACCCGGCGGTCCGGGACGTCGAACCACTCGAGGTCCACGTCGTAGCCGTAGCCCTCGAGCTGCGCGGCGATGTAGTCCGCGGCGCGGTGCTCGGCCGGGGTGCCGGTGTAGCGCTGGCCGATCTCCTCCGTGAGGAGGGTGAGGTGGTCGACCGCGCGGGCGGGGCGGATCTGGTTGATGATCTGCCGGTCCTGGCCGGTCAGGCGCGGGGCGCGGGCGGCGCCCGGGCGGACGTCGTCGAGGCCCCAGGCGGGCATCGCGAACGCGCCCGCCGCGCCGGCGGCTCCCGCGAGGGCGAGGAACGAGCGGCGGGAGAGGGAGGAGGTGGACATGGCGCTCCTGGTGATGACGGGACGAGGTGCGGTCGGCGCCACGCAGTGTGACGCAGTTCGCACCCTACGCGACGTCCTCGCCGCCGGGCGACGGAGGGCTCGGGTCCCGTCGCGCCGCCCCGCCCGGGTCTTCACGGCGACGGCCCGCGCCGGAAGCCCGGAGGCCCTGCGGACTAGGGTGGATCCGTGACCGCCGACGACGAGATCCTCCGTGCCCGCAGCCTGATCCGGGTGGTCCACGACCACCCCGAGCCGGGCATCGCCTTCCAGGACATCACCCCCCTGCTGGCCGACGCGCGGGCCCTGCGCGCGTGCGTGGAGGCGATGGTGGCCCCGTTCGCCGGGCGGTTCGACGTGGTGGCCGGCCTCGAGGCGCGCGGCTTCCTGCTGGCCGGGGCCGCCGCGGTCCTGACCGGCACCGGGCTGATCCCGCTGCGCAAGGCGGGGCGACTGCCGGCGCCGGCCGCGCGCGCCGACTACGTTCTCGAGTACGGCCAGGCGAGCATCGAGGTCTCCGAGGACCTGGGCGCCGGCGACCGCGTGCTGGTCCTCGACGACGTCCTCGCCACCGGCGGCACCCTCGCCGCCGCCCACCGGCTGGTGGCTGCGCGCGGGGCGAGCGTCGCCGGCTCGGCGTGCCTGCTCGAGCTCGACGGCCTCGGCGGTCGGGACGTGGTCCCGGACGTGCACACACTGATCCGCGTCTGACGCGGGGCGGGACTCCCCGTCGACGAGCGGCCCGCCGTGCCGTCGTCGTCGCCCCCGGGCGCCGCCTCTCCCCCATGCCGGCCCTGCCTTCACACGCCCACTTCCCACTGAGCTGTCCTGCAAACGGCCGGAATGAGGGCGATTCCGCGGCCCATTCCGGCCATCTGCAGGACAGCTCGCCGAGATCACAGGCCTCCGGAAACGCGAAAGTCCCGGTGAGAATCTGATTCTCACCGGGACTTTCCTCTGTCGGGCTGACAGGATTTGAACCTGCGACCCCTTGACCCCCAGTCAAGTGCGCTACCAAGCTGCGCTACAGCCCGTGGCGAATCGCGTCATCCGCGTTTCAGCACCCGATGAGCATAGCGCACGGGCGCGGGCGTGCGCGAATCGGCGGTCGGTGCGTCGGGTGCGCCGACTGCGTGCCGGGGCATGGATGAGACCCTGGAGAACGAACAAGGGGCCCACGTCCTCTTCACAGACGTGAACCCCTCATCCCTTGACCAAGGGTGACCCGACCGTGAGTCCCCCGGCGACCCCCGCCCGCCGGAGAGCCGGCTGCACGGATGGTCTGCACTCGTCTCCCCCTCAGATGAGGGTTCAGTCGTGCACCCGGGAATGCTACCACGCGGGGAGCCCTCCGGATCCGCATCCAGGCGGGCCCGGCGGGTCAGAACGTGAAGCTCTGGCCCCCCACGCGGAACTCGACGTCCTTGAGGTCCGGGAGGGCCCGGCGGGCCTGCTCGGCGACCTCGCGCATCGTGTCCTCCAGGACCTGCGGATCGGCCTCGAGGGCGGACTCCGCGTACTCCACGATCACGCGGCCGTCCTCGCGCAGCGCCTCCACGTCCGCCATGTCCGGGCCGGAGGGCAGGGACTTCATCAGGTCCTCGACGGCGGCCTCCGCGTCCAGGTCGAGCCCCTCGATGCGGGGCAGCTCCAGGTCGCGCAGGTCCTGCTCGGTGATCTCGCGCAGCGGCTCCGCCCGGCCGCGCAGGTCCTCGAGGAGCTCGCCGACCCGCTGGTCCGCCCCGTCCAGGGCGCCCTCGGCCTGCCGCTGCAGCTCGCCCAGGTCCACCCGGCTCGAGGCGTCCGCCTCGAGCTCGCTGATGCGGTCCTCGGCCTGCGCGAGGCGGTCCTCCGCGCTCTCCAGAGCCGCCTGCGCGTCCCCCTCGTCCACGCCGCAGCCGCTCAGGGCCAGGCTCAGGCCGGCGAGCGCGGCGAGGGACAGGACTGCGGGACGGCGGGGGCGCAGGGTGGTCATGGCCCCACGCTAGGCGCGGAACATGAGGAAACCATGGGAGCTCCCCCGGGAGGGGGTGGGACGACGACGCCCCGCGGCCGGGGCGGGATCCGTCGATCCCCTCCGGGCCCGCGGGACGCCGTCGTCGTCTGCGGCCGCCGCGCTCAGCGGCGCCGGCCGCGCTTCTCGCGCACGCGCATGCCGATCTCCAGCGGCGTGCCCTCGAAGCCGAAGGTCTCGCGGAGGCGGCGCACGATGAAGCGGCGGTACCCCGGGTCCAGGAACCCGGTGGTGAACAGCACGAACTTCGGCGGCCGGCTGGAGACCTGCGTCGCGAAGAGGATGCGGGGCTGCTTGCCGCCGCGCAGCGGGTGCGGGTGGGCCGCCACCAGCTCGCCGAGGAACGCGTTGAGCTTGCCCGTGGGGATGCGGGTGTCCCACGAGTCCAGCGCGGTGTCCAGGGCGGGCACGAGGCGGTCCTTGTGCCAGCCGGTCTTCGCGGAGATGTTCACGCGCGGGGCCCAGGCCACGTGGGCCAGGTCCCGCTCGATCTCCTTCTCCAGCTGGTGCCGGCGGTCCTCGTCCACCTGGTCCCACTTGTTGAAGGCGATCACCAGGGCGCGGCCGGAGTCGAGCACCATCTGCAGGATGCGCACGTCCTGCTCCGAGATCACCGACGGCGCCTCGAGCAGCACCACGGCCACCTCGGCGCGGTCCAGGGCGGAGGCGGTGCGCAGGGAGGCGTAGTAGTCCGCGCCGTGCGCCATGTGCTGGCGGCGGCGGATGCCGGCGGTGTCCACGAAGCGCCACAGGCGCCCGCCGAGCTCCACGAGCTCGTCCACGGGGTCGCGGGTGGTGCCGGCGAGGTCGTCCACCACCACGCGGTCCGAGCCGGCGAGCCGGTTCAGCAGGGAGGACTTGCCCACGTTCGGGCGGCCCACCAGGGCGATCCGGCGGGGGCCGCCGCGAGGCACGAGGCCGCCGTGGGCGGACTCCTCGGGCATCGCCTCGAGCGCGGCGTCCAGCAGGTCGGCCACGCCGCGGCCGTGCACGGCGGAGACGGGGTACGGGTAGCCGAAGCCGAGGGACCACAGCGAGGCCGCGTCGGCCTCCTGCACCATGTCGTCCACCTTGTTGGCGGCCACGATCACGGGGCGGTCCTTGCGGCGCAGCATCGAGACGACGGCCTCGTCCGTGGCGGTCATGCCCACGGTGGCGTCCACCACGAACACGACGGCGTCGGCCACGTCCACGGCCAGCTCGGCCTGCTCGGCCACCCGGCGGTGGATGCCCTTGGCGTCGTGCTCCCAGCCGCCGGTGTCCACCACGGTGAACTCGCGGCCGTTCCACTCGGCGTCGTAGGAGACGCGGTCGCGGGTCACGCCCGGCACGTCCTCCACCACGGCCTCGCGGCGGCCGATGATGCGGTTGACGAGCGTGGACTTGCCGACGTTGGGCCGGCCCACGATCGCCAGCACCGGGGGCACCGGCGCATCCAGGTCCTCGTCGGGGCCGATCTGCCAGGCGTCGAGGAGGGCGGCGTCGTCGTCCTCGAGCTCGTAGTCGGCGAGGCCGGCGCGCAGCGACGCGGCGCGCGCCTCGGCCTCCTCCTCGGTCATGGCCGCCAGGCGCTCGGCGACCTGGTCCTCGCCGGCGGGGACGAACTCGTCATCGCCGGAGCGGTGCTGGGGGTTCTCGGTCATCGTCGGCCTCCCTTCACGGCCGGGGTGCCGGCCTGGTCCTCGACGGCGGCCAGGACGGCCGCCACGGTCTGCTCGAAGTCGAGCTCGGTGGAGTCCACGAGCGCCACGCCCTCGGCGGGGCGGTCGAACGTGGACACGGTGGCGTCGCGGGCGTCCCGCCCGGCCACCTGACGGTGCAGCGTGCCGGCGTCGACGCCGGGCTCCCCCGCCGCGGCCAGCTGGCCGGAGCGGCGGGAGGTGCGGACGGCCTCGGAGGCCGTGAGCAGCACGCGGGCGTGGGCGTCCGGGGCCACCACGGTGGTGATGTCCCGGCCCTCGGCCACCATGCGGCCGGCGGCGGCGATCGTCTCGCGCTGGCGGCGGCGAAGCTCCTCGCGCACGGGGATCACCACGGCCACGGTGGAGACCGTGTCCGTGACCTCGGCGCCGCGGATGGCCTCGGTGACGTCGGTGCCGCCCACGCGGACGGCCTCCACGTCCGGGTCCGTGGACTGCTCGAGCTCCATCGCCACGGCGGCGGCCGCCACGGCGTCGGCGTCGGCGAGGTCCACGCCCTCGTTGAGGCAGTGCCAGGCCACGGCCCGGTACATGGCGCCGGTGTCCAGGTAGGCGGCGCCGAGGCGGCGGGCCACGGCCTTGGACACGGAGGACTTGCCCGAGCCCGAGGGCCCGTCCACGGCCACCACGAGGGGCGTCGTCGCAACGTCGTCGCGGGTGTGCTCGGTCATCTCAGACCACCTTCCATCCGGCGGCGGACAGCGCCGCCACGAGTTCGTCCCTGCGGCCGGGCAGCACGGAGATGTCCACCATGCCGGCCCGGTGGCCCGAGGCGTGCTCGAGCCTCAGGTCCTCCACGTTCACGTCGGTGCGGCCCACCTCGTCGAGGACGGCCGCGATCTGCCCCGGGGTGTCGTCCACGATCACGGTGACGACCGCGAACGCCTGGGGCGGGGCGCCGTGCTTGCCGGGCACGCGGGCGCGCCCGGCGTTGCCCTCGGCGATCAGCCGGGCCATGTCCAGCCGGGACCCCGGGGCGCCCGGCGCCTCGAGGGTGCGGATCAGCCGGTCCAGGTCGTCGCGCAGCCCGTGCAGCGCGGGCACGATCCGCTCGGCGTTGCCGGAGAGGATCTGCACCCACAGCTGCGGGTCCGAGGCGGCGATCCGGGTGGTGTCCCGCAGCCCGTTGCCGGCCAGCGCCAGGGCCTGGTCCGGGGTGTCCTGCAGGCGCGCGGCCACGAGCGAGGCGGCGATCTGCGGCAGGTGCGAGATCATCGCCACGGACTCGTCGTGCGCGCGGGCGTCCATGCGGTACGGCGTGGCCCGCAGCGCCAGGGCCAGGGCGCGCCCGGCCTGCACCGCGGCGGGCAGCGTCGTGTCCGTGGGGCACAGCACCCACGGCGCCTGCGTGAACAGGGTGCCGCGGGCGGCCACGGGCCCGGAGCGCTCCGAGCCGGCCATCGGGTGGGTCCCGAGGTGCCGGTCCGGGTCGGACGGGCCGAGCCGGCCGTCGTCGACGGCGGCGCGCACGCCCGCGGCGATCGCCTCCTTCACGGAGGCGATGTCCAGCACGAGGGCCTCGGGCCAGCGGCGCAGGGAGTCCACCACGACGTCGGCGGTGACGTCCGGCGGCGCGGCCACCACCACGAGGGCGGGGGCCGGCCCGGCGTCCGCGCCGTCGTCGTCAATCCGCATCGGGCGCCCGGCGCCGATGTCCGCGGCGACCGCGAGCGCGGCCGGCGAGAGGTCGTGCAGGAGCACGTCCGCCCCGGCGGCGCTCAGGCCGATGCCTATGGAGGCGCCCAGCAGGCCGGTCCCCCGGACCAGCACGGGCTGCGGAATCCCGGCCGGGAGCGCGCCGGGCACCGCCGCGGCGGTCTCGGCGGCGGCGCTCACAGGCCGACCAGGGCCTTGAGGTGGCCCAGCTCCTGCGCGGACAGCGCGCGGACGCTGCCCTGCTTCTGGTCGCCCAGCAGGATGGGGCCCACCTTGACGCGCACGAGGCGCTCCACGGGGTGGCCGATCTCCTGGAACATGCGGCGCACGATCCGGTTCTTGCCCGAGTGCAGCACGACCTCCACGAGCACGTGCCCCGGGGTCGAGTCCACGAGCTTGAAGGAGTCCACCTTCGCCACGCCGTCCTCGAGCTCCACGCCCTCGCGCAGGCGGTTGGACACGCCCTTGGCCAGCGGGCCGCGGGTCTGGACCACGTAGGTCTTGGGGACCTCGTAGCTGGGGTGGGTCAGGCGGTTGGCCAGCTCGCCGTCGTTGGTGAGGATCAGCAGGCCCTCGGTCTCGTTGTCCAGGCGGCCGACGTGGAAGAGGTGCTCCTGGCCGGGCTTGAGGTACGTGGCGATCGAGGGGCGGCCCTCGGGGTCCACCATGGTGGAGATGACGCCGCGGGGCTTGTTGAACACGTAGTACTGCTTGGTGACGTCCGTCTGCACGGAGATGCCGTCCACGCGAATCACGGCGCGGGCGGGGTCCACGCGCACGCCGGGCTCTGTGACGATCACGCCGTCCACCTCCACGCGGCCCTCGGCGATGAGGTCCTCGCTGACGCGGCGGGAGGCGACGCCGGCGGAGGCCAGCACCTTCTGGAGGCGCTCGCCGGACTCGTCGTGGATGCGGTCGAGGTTCGCGGCCTTGGCGCGGGCGGCGCCGGCGCCGCGGCCTCGGCGGCCGCGGGTGCGGGGCACGGCGTCCTCGTCGAAGGGCGCCTCGTCGCGGGGGCCGGCGGGGCCGCGGCGGGCCCCGAGCTGTCGCTGGAAGTCGCGCTCCTGGAACGGGCCTCCTCGTCGTCCGACGGAAGGGGTGCGTCCGGAGCCTCTCGGCTTGCGGGAGTTCATGGGAGTGCGTCCTCTCTGCAGGTGCGCGTCGACGACGCCGGCGGGCCGGCGTCGTGCGGGTCTGGGGGGTCGGGCGCGCGCCGGAGTCGGCCGCGCCGTCGTCCATTCTCGCAGATCCCCCGGCGCGGCGCCTCCGGCCGGGTCCGGGGACGACGACGGCCCGGGTCCCCGCGGGGATCCGGGCCGTGGTGCGCGGGGCGGCGCGGCCGCCTACGCCTGGAGGATCAGGGCGCGCCGCCGCGGCAGATGAGCTCGCGGGCGAGCTGGCGGTAGGCCTTGGCTCCGTCGTGGTTCTCGGCGAACAGGGTGATGGGCGTGGCCGCCACGGTCGCGTCGGCGAACTTGATGGAGCGCTTGATCACGGTCTCGAACACCTTGTCCCCGAAGCCGGCCACGAGCGAGCCCACGACCTCCTTGGAGTGCAGGGTGCGCTGGTCGAACATGGTGGCCAGGACGCCGTCGATCTCCAGGTCCGGGTTCAGGCGGTCCTGGACCTTCTCGATGGTCTCCACGAGCAGCGCCACCGCGCGCAGGGCGAAGAACTCCGCGGTGAGCGGGATGATCACGCCGTGGGAGGCGGTCAGCGCGTTCACGGTGAGCAGGCCGAGGGAGGGCTGGCAGTCGATGAGGACCACGTCGTAGTCGTCCCGCACCTGGCGCAGCGCCCGCTCGAGCACCTGCTCGCGGGCCACCTCGTTGACCAGCTGGACCTCGGCCGCGGACAGGTCGATGTTCGCCGGCAGCAGGTCCATGCCCTCGAAGGGGGTGGGCAGGATGGCGTCCCGCGCGGTGACGGAGCGCTCCATGAGCACGTTGTAGACGGTGGTCTCCAAGTCGTGCGGGTTCGCGCCGAGGCCGGCGGAGAGCGCGCCCTGCGGGTCGAAGTCCACCATGAGCACCCTGCGGCCGTAGCCGGCGAGCGCGGCGCCGAGGTTGATGGTGGAGGTGGTCTTCCCGACCCCGCCCTTCTGATTCACCATCGAGATGATCCGGGCCGGGCCGTGCGAGCTCAGCGGCGCGGGCTCCGGGAAGTCGTGCTTGGGGCGTCCGGTCGGCCCGAGCACGGGCTCGCCGTGGATCGTCATCACGGGGATCGGTTCTCTCGAGGTCACGGCGGCGCCGGCTCCTTCCAGGCTGGTCTGCACGCCCGGCCCGCGGGCCGCGGGGTCCCGCGGTCGCCGCGGGCGGCGTGTCCTTCTCGTCCCCCACCCTAGTGCCTGGCACGGGGCGGACGACGGCGGGGCCGGGGCGACGGGCCTCTCGGACCCGCCTCCCCGGCCCCGCAGGGCGGCGGCGACGCCGCGCGTCGCCGTGTTCAGGCGCTCAGCGCACCGGCCCGCGACCGGCGTCGGCCGCCATCGAGACGTTCAGGCTCGAGCCGGGGTGGCCCTCGTAGGCCTGCTCGGCGATGGTCGGGGACTCGTGCGGGTCGATCGGGGCGCCGTCGTGGCCGGCCACCGCGGCCTCGTCGAACTTCAGCTCGCCGGAGAGGGCCTGGCGGGCGCGGGCGCCGTCGAGCTCGCCCACCCACTTGCCGATCAGCAGGGTGGCCACCGCGTTGCCGGTGAAGTTGGTCAGGGCGCGGGCCTCGGACATGAACTTGTCGATGCCCACGATCACGCCCATGCCGCCGAGCAGCTCGGGGCGGTGCGCCTGCAGGCCGGCGGCCAGGGTGGCCATGCCCGCGCCGGTGACGCCGGCGGCGCCCTTGGAGGCGATGATCATGAAGACCAGCAGGCCGATCTGCTCGCCGAGGTTCATCTCCATGCCCATGGCGTTCGAGACGAAGAGCGCGGCCATGGTCAGGTAGATGGCGGTGCCGTCCAGGTTGAAGGAGTAGCCGGTGGGCACGGTCACGCCCACCACGGACTTGTCCACGCCGGCGTGCTCCATCTTGGCGATCAGGCGCGGCAGGGCGGTCTCGGAGGAGCTGGTGGCGAAGATCAGCAGGTACTCGCGGCCCAGGTACTTCATCAGGGACAGGATGCTCAGGCCGGTGACGACCTTGAGGATGGTGCCCAGCACCACCACGATGAACAGCAGGCAGGTGAGGTAGAAGGCGCCCATGAGCAGCGCCATGGCGCCGATAGCGGACCAGCCGGTGGAGCCCACGACGGCGGCGATCGCGCCGAACGCGCCGATCGGGGCCACCCACATCACCATCATCAGGATGCGGAACACCACGCCCTGGATCAGGGTCAGCCCGCGCAGCAGCGGGGCGCCCGCCGGGCCCATCTGCTGGAGCGCGAAGCCCACGAGCAGGGCCACGAACAGCGTGGGCAGCACCGGCAGGGAGCCGGGGATGATGTCCAGCAGGAACTGGACGGTGCCGTCCAGCTCGGCCTTGGGCTTGTTCGGGTCGTACGGGGTGAGCTTGAGGCCCTCGCCCGGGTGCACCAGGTTGCCCACCACCAGGCCGACGCCCAGCGCGAACGTGGACATGGCGATGAAGTAGGCCAGGGCGATGCCGCCCACGCGGCCGACGGTGGCGGCCTTGGCGATCGAGCCGACGCCGAGGGCGATGGTGCAGAAGATGACCGGGCCGATCATCATCTTGATCAGGGAGACGAACCCGTCGCCCACGGGCTTGAGGGACTTGCCGAACTCGGGGAACAGCAGGCCGACGGCGGTGCCGAGCACCACGGAGGCGATCACGGCGATGTAGAGCCAGTGGGTGCGGTCCTTCTTCTTCGCCGGGGCCGGCGGGGCCGAGGTCTCGGCCGGTGGGATGTGCGCCATGGGGCGTTCCGTTCTGTGCGGTGGTGGGGCGCCGCCGAACAGTCCGCAGCGGCGCGGGAGGGATGTGACCACTCTCGCGGGCCGGGGTGGCGTCGGTCACGATTGCGGTCATAGTGGTCACGGCGGCCCGCGGGCTGCAGGATCGTGGGAGCGGACCGGCGCGTCGCCGGCCCGAGGAAGGAGAGGCATGCGCCACCCGTGGTCGATCGCCCGGCGGATCGCCGTGGTCCACGTGGCGCTCGTGGCGGCCATCGCCCTGTTCAGCGTGTGGAGCGCCTACCTCCAGGCCCGCGAGGTGGCCCTGCGCGTCGAGGAGCGCCACGTCCAGGGCGTCACCACCCTCGTGGCGCGCGACCCCGCGCTCGTCTCGGCCCTGCGGGTCGGTGACGTCTCCGCCCTGCAGGCCGGGATCGACGGCTGGATCGCCGAGGCGCAGGTCTCATGGCTGACCGTGATGGATCCGGACGGGATGCGGTTGGCGAGCTGGCGCCCCGAGCAGGTCGGCGTCCGCTATCCGAGGCCGGTGGACGCCGTCGTCGCCGGAGACACCGTCGTGGAGCTCTCGAGCACCGGTGCGGCGGGCCGTTCAGTGCGCGCGCTTGCGCCGGTCCTGGACCCGGAGGACGGCACCGTCCTGGGCGTGGTCACGATGGGCGTGCAGATCTCCGACGTCACCATCATGGCCGAGGCGCAGATCCCCGGCATCCTGCTGGGCTCGGCCGCCGTGGCCGCCGTCGGCCTGCTCGTCGCGTGGCTCGTGGGCCGGTATCTGAACCGGGTGACGCTCGGACGCGGCCCCGAGCAGATCGCCGAACAGTTCCTGCTGGCGGAGACGGCCATGGACTCGCTCGAGGCCGGCGTGGTGGTCCTCGCCCCGGACGGGCGGGTCCGCCTGCACAACGACGCCGCGGCGCGCCTGCTCGGCTGGGAGGACACGGGCGAGCCTCGACTGCCCACCGAGGTCTCCGCGGCCCTGCCGAGCGCGGTCAGCGGCGAGGCGAGCCTCGCCGTCGGCGGGCGGGTCCTGGTGATGCAGCAGCGTGTCGTGCGGGCTCCCGGCCGTTCCGACCCCGGCGGGTCGGTCCCGCCGACGGCCCTCGCCGCGGCCGCCCGCGAGGGCGTGACCACCGCCCCTTCGGGATCGCGCGTGCTCGTCCTGCACGACCGCACCGACCTGCAGCGGCTCGGCGACGAGCTCACCGTGGCCCACACCCTGACCACGGCACTGCGCGCGCAGACGCACGAGCACGCCAACCAGCTGCACACCGCGCTCGCCCTGCTGGACTCGGACCGGCTCGACGCGGCCCGGGCCGTCCTCTCCCGCCGGGCCGGGGGCGCGTCCGCGACCGACGACGTCGTCGCCGCCCTGCTGGACGCCAAGGCGGCCCAGGCCCGCGAGCGCGGGGTGGCGCTCGCCTGGTCCGCGGACCTCACGGCCCCCTCCCCCCTGTCCCCGCTGGACCTGCTCACGGTCCTGGGCAACCTCGTGGACAACGCCCTCGACGCCGCGGCCGGCCCGGACACGGCCGAGGACGGCCGCTGGGTGGACGTCGAGGTGGCCTCGGACGAGGGCGGGCTGCTGGTGCAGGTGGCCGACGGCGGACCGGGCCCGGCCCCGCAGGACCGTCAGCGGCTCTTCGAGCGCGGCTGGTCCACCAAGCCCGCCGGCGCCGCGGGCCGCGGCATGGGGCTGTGGCTGACCCGGCGGATCGCCGAGGAGGCCGGCGGCGTCGCCGACGTCGCCACGGACTCGGGGACCGTGTTCACCGTGGAGGTGCCCCCGGCGGCGGAGCCCGAGGCAGGGACGGCGTGAGCGCGCGCCCCTACCGCGTGCTCGTCGTCGAGGACGAGGCGCTCACCGCCCAGACGTACGTGGACCACCTGCACCGGCTGCCCGGGTTCGAGGTGGCCGCGGTGGCCGGCTCCCTCCTGGAGGCGCGCAAGGTGACGGCGGCCGGCCTGCACGCGGACGGCCGGTTCCCCTTCGACGTGGTGCTGCTGGACATGAACCTGCCGGACGGGCACGGCCTGGACTTCCTCCAGCAGCTGCGCGGCGCCGGCTTCCACGGCGGCGTCCTGGCCCTCACGGCCGCCACGGACCTGCCGGTGCTGCGCCGGGCCGTGGCCTACGGGGTGGTCCAGTACCTCGTGAAGCCGTTCGGCTTCGACGAGTTCGCCGCCCGGCTCGGCGGCTTCCGGGCCGCCTCCGCCCTGCTGGCCGGCGGCGGCGCGCTCGAGGGCCAGGAGCAGGTGGACGCCGTGTTCCGGGTCTCCCGCGAGCGCCGCGCCGAGGAGCTGCCGAAGGGGCTCACGGAGGGAACGCTGCGCGAGGTCGTGGGCCTGCTCGGCGCGGACCCCGGGCGCGGGCACAGCGCTGCCGAGGTCGGCGAGCGGCTGGGCATCTCCCGGGTGACGGCGCGGCGCTACCTCGAGCACCTCGAGCGGATCCGCCGGGTGCGGCGCTCGGCCCGGCACGGCGGCCGCGGCCGGCCCGAGCAGGAGTACCGCTGGGCCGGCCGCGCGTGAGCGGGGCTCAGCGGGCCGGGCGCAGCACCCCGGCCAGGGCCTCGAGCACGGCGGAGTCCTCGATGGTCGAGGGCACCGAATACTCCTCGCCGTCGGCCATCTGGCGCATGGTCTTGCGCAGGATCTTGCCGGAGCGGGTCTTGGGCAGCGCGTCCACCACGACGACGTCGCGGAAGTCCGCCACCGGGCCCACCTCGCGGCGCACCGCCTGGCGCAGCTCGTCCAGGAGCGCGGCCTCAGCCTTGGAGCCGGGCTCGGGCGTCTCGACGCCGGACTTGAGGACCACGTAGCCCGAGGGCCGCTGGCCCTTGAGCGGGTCCGCGACGCCGATCACGGCGCACTCGGCCACCGCCGGGTGGGAGGCCAGGGCGGCCTCGAGGACGCCCGTGGACAGCCGGTGGCCGGAGACGTTGATGACGTCATCGGTGCGCCCGAGCACGAACACGTAGCCGTCCTCGTCCACGACGCCGGAGTCACCGGTCGCGTAGTGGCCGGGGAACGCGCTGAGGTAGGAGTCGATGTAGCGCTGGTCGTCGCCCCACAGGGTGGGCAGGGTGCCCGGGGGCAGCGGCAGGCGCAGGGCGATGTTGCCCTCGGTCCCGGCCGGCACGGGCTCGCCCAGGCCGTCCAGGACGACGAGATCGACGCCCGGCGAGGGCACCGAGGACGAGCCGATCTTCACCGGAAGCTGTTCCAGGCCCACCGGGTTCGCCGCGATGGCCCAGCCGGTCTCGGTCTGCCACCAGTGGTCGATCACCGGCATGCCCAGCAGGCCCTCGATCCACCGCTGCGTCTCCGGGTCCAGGCGCTCGCCCGCGGCGAAGAAGTGCCGCAGGGAGGACAGGTCGTGGTCCTGGAGCAGCTCGCCCTCGGGGTCGGCGCGGCGGATCGCGCGCAGCGCCGTGGGGGCCGTGAAGAAGGAGCGCACGCCGTGGTCCTCGATGAGCCGCCAGAACGCGCCGGCGTCGGGGGTGCCCACGGGCTTGCCCTCGTACATGACCGTGGTGGCCCCGGCCAGCAGCGGGCCGTAGACGATGTAGGAGTGCCCCACGACCCAGCCCACATCCGAGGCCGTGCACATCGCCTGCCCCGGGCCGACGTCGTAGATGTTCTCCATGGTCCAGCGCAGGGCGACGGCGTGGCCCCCGTTGTCCCGGACGACGCCCTTCGGCTTGCCCGTGGTGCCCGAGGTGTAGAGCACGTACAGCGGGTCGGTGGCCTGCACCGGGACGCAGTCGGCCGGCTCGGCGGCCGCGACGGCCTCGCCCCAGTCCTCCCAGCTCGCGCCCCCGCGCCCGGCAACGTCCGCCAGGGAGGTCTCGAAGCCCTCGCGGTGGTGGACCAGCACCGTGCGCACGGGGTGCGCGGCGGTCTCGAGCGCCTCGGCCACGGCGGGCAGGTATTCGACCCGGCGCTTGGGCTCGATGCCGCCGGAGCAGGTGAGCACGACGTCGGGGGCGGCGTCGTCGATGCGGGAGGCGAGCTCGCGCGGGGCGAAGCCGCCGAAGACCACGGAGTGCACCGCACCGAGTCGTGCGCACGCCAGCATCGCGATGTGGGCCTGCGGGATCATCGGCAGGTACACGAGGACGCGGTCGCCCTTGCCGACGCCGCGTGCGGCCAGGGCGCCGGCCAGGCGGGCCACCGCGTCCGTGAGCTCGGCGTACGTGAAGCGGGTGACCTCGCCGGTCATCGCGGAGTCGTGGACCAGGGCGACGGCGTCCCCGCGGCCCGCCTCGACGTGCCGGTCCAGGCAGTTGAAGGCGGTGTTCAACTCGCCGTCCGGGAACCAGCGGTACAGGGGCGCGGCGGAGTCGTCGAGGGCGCGCGTCGGGGGCACCGTCCAGTCGATGGCCTCGGCCGCCTCGAGCCAGAACCCCTCGGGATCGTGCAGGGAGCGGGCGTGGGCGGCGGCGTAGGCGCCGGAGGGGCGGGATTCGGTGGGGGCATCATGGGTCGCCATGCGCTCAGGGTAGTGCTGTGCATCACACAGGCACAAGAGATGTGTATACATTTCGGCGACCCGGGGAGGACCGCGGCCCGCCGCCCCCGACGGCGGCGCTCCGGAGAACCGTGGGGCAACTCCCCCGAACCGGCGGCCCCTGCGGCGGACACGCGCGCCGATCCGCCCCTCCCCATCGAGGAGACCGTGTGTATACACTGAGGGCATGCGAGCGAGTGAGCGGGCGTACCAGGCCCTGAGGGCGGAGATCCTCGACTGGTCCCTGCCCCCGGGCGCCGGACTGGGCGAGGTGGAGCAGGCGGAGCGCCTGGGCATCTCGCGCACCCCGGTGCGCGAGGCGCTCTCCCGCCTGGTGGCCGACGGCCTCGCCGAGCAGGCGCCCGGCCGGGGCACCGTCGTCGCCGACCTGTCCATGGAGCAGGCCGACCAGCTGTTCGACCTGCGGATTGCCCTCGAGTCCCTGCTGGCCCGCCGGGCCGCGCAGCGGGCCACCCCGGAGACCGCGGCCCGGTTCACCGCCCTGGCGGCCCGCTTCCAGGAGGCCGGGGAGGCGCTGCGCGCCGGCACCGACCCCGCCGACTACTACGCGATGACCGCCGAGCTGGACGCGATCCTCGACGAGGCCGCGGCCAACCCCTACCTCGTGTCCACGCTGCGCACCCTGCGCCTGCACCTGGCCCGGCTGCGCCGGCTCGCCGCGGACGACCCCGCCCGCCTGGCGACCTCCGCCGCCGAGCACGCGGACATCGCGGACGCCGTCGGCTCCGGCGCCGCCGACCTGGCGGAGGCGACCACCCGCGTCCACCTCCACCACGCCTTCCATCACCTGACGCGGCGCACCCGCGCCGACGAGACCCCGACCCTGCTGTCCCCCACCGAAGGAGACCGACCATGAAGAACCATCACGTGCGCGTGCACCGCTCCGAGGAGAACCTCGAGCGCAAGGACCAGCTGGCCTGGAAGCTGGCCGAGGTGGCCGTCGACGACGTCGAGGTGCTGCCCGAGGTCGAGGAGATGATCGTCAACCGCATCATCGACAACGCCTCCGTGGCCGTCGCCTCCCTCCAGCGCGGCCCCATCGTCGCCGCCCGCGCCCAGGCCCTGTCCCACCCCGTCTCCACCGGCGGCGCCGGCGCCACCGTGTTCGGCGTCGAGCAGAAGGTCTCCCCCGAGTGGGCCGCCTGGGCCAACGGCGTGGCCGTCCGCGAGCTGGACTACCACGACACGTTCCTGGCCGCCGAGTACTCCCACCCGGGCGACAACATCCCGCCGATCCTCGCCGTCGCCCAGCACGCCGGCCGCTCCGGCAAGGACCTGATCCGCGGCATCGCCACCGGCTACGAGGTCCAGGTGGACCTCGTGAAGTCCATCTGCCTGCACAAGCACAAGATCGACCACGTGGCCCACATCGGCCCGTCCGCCTCCGCCGGCATCGGCACCCTGCTCGGCCTCGACACCGAGACCGTCTTCCAGGCCATCGGACAGGGCCTGCACACCACCACCGCCACCCGCCAGTCCCGCAAGGGCGAGATCTCCACGTGGAAGGCCCACGCCCCCGCGTTCGCCGGCAAGATGGCCGTGGAGGCCGCCGACCGCGCTATGCGCGGCCAGACCTCCCCCGTGCCGATCTACGAGGGCGAGGACGGCGTGATCGCCTGGATGCTCGACGGCCCGGACGCCTCCTACGAGGTCCCGCTGCCCGAGGCCGGCGAGCCCAAGCGCGGCATCCTGGACACCTACACCAAGGAGCACTCGGCCGAGTATCAGGCCCAGGCCTGGATCGACCTCGCCCGCAAGCTGAACAAGGAGCACCCTGAGGCCACCGACCCGGCCAACGTCGAGTCCGTGCTCATCAAGACCTCGCACCACACGCACTACGTGATCGGCTCCGGCGCGAACGACCCGCAGAAGTACGACCCCACGGCCTCCCGCGAGACCCTGGACCACTCGATCCCCTACATCTTCACCGTCGCCCTGCAGGACGGCGCGTGGCACCACGTGGACTCCTACGCCCCGGAGCGCGCCGCCCGCGAGGACACCGTGGCCCTGTGGCACAAGGTGACCACCGTGGAGGACCCCGAGTGGACCCGCCGTTACCACTCCAACGACCTCACGGAGAAGGCCTTCGGCGGCGCCGTGGAGATCACCCTCACGGACGGCACCGTCATCACCGACGAGATCGCCGTGGCGGACGCCCACCCGCTGGGCGCCCGGCCGTTCGCCCGCGAGCAGTACATCCAGAAGTTCCGCACCCTCGCCGAGGGCATCGTCACGAAGGAGGAGCAGGACCGCTTCCTCGACGCCGTGCAGCGCGTCTCCGAGCTCGGCCCGGGCGAGCTGGACCAGCTCAACGTGATGGCCGACCCCGCGTTCCTGTCCCAGGCCGACCTGGACAACGCCCCGAAGGGCCTCTTCTGATGCTGTACTCCACCAAGACCGCCGAGCAGAAGCGCGTGGACCTGCGCGCCGCGCTCGCCGAGGGCGGCGCCCAGCAGTTCCCCGGCGCCTTCACCCCGCTGACCGCGAAGCTCATCCAGGAGAAGGGCTTCCCGGGCGTCTACATCTCCGGCGGCGTCCTCGCCAACGAGCTGGGCCTGCCCGACGTCGGGCTGACCACGCTCACCGAGGTCGCGCTGCGCGGCGGGCAGATCGCCCGGCTCACGGACCTGCCCTGCCTGATCGACGCGGACACGGGCTTCGGCGAGCCGATGAACGTGGCCCGCACCGTGCAGGAGTTCGAGAACGCCGGCCTGGCCGGCTGCCACATCGAGGACCAGTTCAACCCGAAGCGCTGCGGCCACCTGGACGGCAAGAACATGGTGGACCTGGACACGGCGGTCAAGCGCATCGCCGCCGCCGTGGACGCCCGCCGCGACCCGAACTTCCTGATCATGGCGCGCACCGACCTGCGCGCCGTGGAGGGCCTGGACGCCGCGATCGCCCGCATGAAGGCGCTCGTGGAGGCCGGGGCGGACGCGATCTTCCCCGAGGCCCTCAAGGACATCGGCGAGTTCGAGACCGTGTGCCGGGAGCTCGCACCTCTGGGCGTGCCCGTGCTGGCGAACATGACCGAGTTCGGCAAGTCCGAGCTGTTCACCCGGCAGCAGCTGGCCGACGCCGGCGTGGCCATGGTGATCTACCCGGTCACCCTGCTGCGCTCCGCGATGGGCGCCGCCGAGCGGGTGCTCGACGCCATCAAGGACGAGGGCACCCAGGCCTCGCAGGTGGACCAGATGCTCACCCGTGCGCGCCTGTACGAACTCGTGGACTATGAGGGTTACAACGCGTTCGACACCGGCATCTTCAACTTCGACGTCCCCACGCTGGACATCGACGAGAACAACGCCAACCTCTGACACCCGTCACCGCGGCCCGCCCGTGCGCGGGCGGGCCGCCTCCCCTTCAGGAGGGACACCATGACCGAGACCGAGATCAAGAAGGGCCTGGCCGGCGTCGTCGTGGACACCACGGCGATCTCCAAGGTCAACCCGGACACCAACTCCCTGCTCTACCGCGGCTACCCCGTGCAGGACCTCGCGGCGAAGCTGCCGTTCGAGTCCGTCGCGCTGCTGCTGTGGAACGGCGAGCTGCCCACCGACGAGGAGCTGGCCGAGTTCCAGCGCTTCGAGCGCGCCCACCGCGCCCTCGACCCGAAGGTGAAGCAGGCCATCGACCTGCTGCCCACCGACTGCCACCCGATGGACGTCGGCCGCACCGCCGTGTCCGTGCTGGGCGCCAACCACCCGAAGGCGGAGGACTCCTCCCCCGAGGCCGAGCTGGAGAAGGCCAAGGCCCTCTTCGCGGCGTTCCCGGCCGCCGTCGCCTACGACCAGCGCCGCCGCCGCGGCCAGGACGTCGTGGAGTCGCGCGAGGACCTGGACTACTCGCAGAACTTCCTGTGGATGACGTTCGGCGAGGAGGCCGCCCCCGAGGTCGTGGACGCGTTCCGCGTCTCGATGGTGCTCTACGCCGAGCACTCCTTCAACGCGTCCACCTTCACGGCGCGCGTGATCACCTCCACGCTCTCCGACCTGCACTCGGCCGTGACCGGCGCCATCGGCGCCCTCAAGGGCCCGCTGCACGGCGGCGCCAACGAGGCCGTCATGCACACCTTCGACGAGATCGGCATCCGCAAGGAGGAGTCCCGGGAGGACGCCGCCGCCCGTGCGAAGGCGTGGATGGAGGACGCCCTGGCCCAGAAGAAGAAGGTCATGGGCTTCGGCCACCGTGTGTACAAGAACGGCGACTCCCGCGTGCCCACGATGAAGGCCGCGCTGGACCGCATGATCGAGCACTACGGCCGCGAGGAGATGCTCGGGCTGTACGACGGCCTGCAGTCCGCGATGGACGAGGCCAAGCAGATCAAGCCGAACCTCGACTACCCGGCCGGCCCGACCTACCACCTGATGGGCTTCGACACGGAGATGTTCACCCCGCTGTTCATCGCCTCGCGCATCACGGGCTGGACCGCCCACATCATGGAGCAGCGCGCCGCGAACGCGCTGATCCGCCCGCTCTCGGCCTACGACGGCCCCGAGCAGCGGGAGCTGCCGGCGGGCTGAGCCTCGTGAGCGGCGGTCGGGGCGACGTGTCGGAGGTGTAGACGCAGATCACCTCCGGCAAGTCGCCCCATTCGCTCGCGGTGCGGTGCCCGCACCCCGCGCGCACGACGACGGCGGGTCGCCCCGGGTGGGGCGGCCCGCCGTCGTCGTGTCGTCATCCGTGCGATGCCCTCGCAGAGTGGTCACGACACGCCGCGTCCTCGGGAGGGAGACGGCGTGTCGTGACCACCCTGCGCAGGGGCGGCGCGGGCAGAGACCGGCAACGGCCCCCGTTGCGCTCACGACTCGCCGTCCGGGATTCCTGCACGCGGCGAGTCGTGAGCGCAACGCCGGGGCCGGACACCCGGCGCAGTGACGGGAGCAGTGACGGGCCGCGCGGCGGTCAGCGCCCGCCCGCGCCCGGCGCGCCGGCATCACGACGACGCACGGCGGCCCGGTACTCTCGCCACGACACGCCCACCAACAGCGCGAGGGCCAGGATCTGCGCGATGCTCCACGCATCGATCCCGCCGTCCTCGACTGCCCCGGCGATGTTCGTGAGCACCACCAGCCCGGCGAGAGCGGTGAAGAACCACGCCATCCGGCGCTTCCCGGCGACGCCGTCCTTCGCGAAGCGCGAGGCGTACCCCGCCGGCGCGCCGAACTCCTCGGCCAGCGGGCGGCCTGCGTCGGCGGCGTGGGCCTGCGCCTCCCGGACGATCTCGCGGATCCGCGCGTCGGACAGCTGCATGCGCAGGCGCAGGGTGCCGGCCAGCTCGCGGACCCAGGCGTCGTCGTCGAGGGGGTCGGCGGAACCGGTGGCCGCGGGACGCGCCTCGGGCAGGACCCGGTTCGCGAGCCACGCGAGCCCGGCGTGGACCGGGGCGAGCGCGAGCAGCCAGAAGGTGCTGCCGGTGAACAGCGTCGCGGTCCCCTGGCCCATCACCAGCCACCAGGCCAGCCCGCCGACCGCCACGACGAACGCGCTTACCGCGGCCAGTCCGGCGACGAGCCGAGAGGTCCGCGGGAGCAGCCGCTCCCACAGCGTCATGGCGCCGACGCCCAGCAGCGACATCAGCCCCGGGGCCAGGAGCAGCCCCCACGAGTAGTCCGTGGTGAGCCCGTCCCGGACGAGCCAGACCACAAAGAACAGGACGCTGATCACGGCGGCCACGGTGAAGCCCACGACGGGGACGTCCCGCCAGGAGGCGTCCGGGGTGGAGTCCACGATCGGCTCCCCGGCCTCCGCCGCGTCGGCCCGCATCTGCGCGGCGAACTCGACGGGGGTGCCGAAGAGCTCGTCCGGGCCTTCGTCGCTCTGGGCCACGGCCGCGGCGGCGCGCCGGAGGTGGCGGCGCGCGGCGGCGGTGGAGACGCCCTCCACGACGAGCACCCCGACGAGGTGCAGGGCCCAGTCCCGGTCCTCCTCGCAGCCGCGGGCCGCGTGCATGGCCTCGATCTCCGGTTCGAGGGAGGCCGGGGCGGACGTGGTCGTGGGCCCGGCGGAGGTGGTCGTGCGCCGCGGGTGGGCGGGGTCGTGGTCGTGATCGTGGGTGCTCATCGGACGGTTCCCTCCTGTGCGGTCCTGCTCGCGGTCGAGCCGAGGTCGGCGAGGGCGGCGCCAAGGCGCTGCCAGTTCGCGACGGCGTCGCCGTAGGCCGCTCGCCCGGCGTCGGTGAGCTCGTAGTCCTTCCGGCCCGGGCCGGCGTCGCCGGGGGCCCAGCGGGCGGTGATGTGGCCGGCCTCCTCGAGGCGGCCGAGCACGGGGTACAGCGAGCCGCCCCGGAGCCGGCCGAAGCCGCGGTCCGCGAGCGCCTGCGCGATGCCGTAGCCGTGCAGCGGTCCGCCCGCGAGGCTGCCGAGGATGGCCGGCTCGAGGGCGGCGCGGACCCAGGCGGAGGGCCAGGCCTCCGGCGCCGTTCCCGACGACGGCCGGTCGGTAGGCTCGTTCATATACCTAGGTATAGCACGTACCTAGATACGGGGGCATCCCCTATTTTTCTGCGGGCGGGGCGCCTCCTGGCCGCGCCGCGTTGCGCTCACGACTCGCCGTGCGGGATTCCTGCACGCGGCGAGTCGTGAGCGCAACGGCGTGCCTGCGGGAGGAAGGCCGGCCCCACCGTCTCCCACCCCGCCTGTCTCCCGCCCCGCGCCTACTCGATGCCGCGGGCGGCGAGCGCGTCGCCGACGTCGTCCGCGTGCTTCACCGAGAGCACGAGCAGCGGCAGCACCCACGCCCAGGGCGCCATGCGCACGCCACGGCTGGCCTGGGCCTGCCGCACCTGCTCGGCCACGGAGCGCAGGTGCCCGATCGAGGCGAGCACCAGGCCCATGGCCAGCCCGACCCGCTCCGGTCGCAGGCCCGCCCGGGCGAGCCGCGGCCCCAGCCACGGGATCCGCTCCACGGGCGCCAGCACCGCCTCGGCCACGCCCACCAGCTCGGCGATCCGCGTGGTCCGCGTGAGCACCTGCGCGGCCAGCACGAGCCCGAGCACGCGGCCCACCATGAGCGTGGCCGCCGTGAGGTCCGCGAACAGCCACTGCGCGGCGAACAGGAACGCGTAGAACGCCCAGAGGGCGCGCAGGTCGCGGCCGAGCATCGCCGCCCCGCGCCGCGGCCCGAAGCCCGTCAGGTACGCGGCCAGCGCCACCCCGACGGCGGCCCCCGCGGTCCACGGGGTCGGCGGCACCAGCGTCACCGCGAGCGCCCACGCCGCGAACAGGGCCAGCTTCAGGCCGGCGGGGGCACGGTGCAGGGGCGAGTCGCCGGGGACGTACAGGGAGATCACGGTCGTGCCTCGACCGACGCCCCGGCCGGATTCCCCGCGGCCGGATCGCCCGCTGCCGGCACGGCCGACTCCGCCGCCACGGCCTCGTCCAGGAACGCCGCGTAGGCGTCCACCACCTCGCCCGCCGGCCCGACCGCCCGCACGCGGCCCTCGTGCACCCACACGGCGTCGTCGCAGGCGCGGGCGAGCTCGAGGTCGTGGGTGACGAGCAGCAGCTGGAACCCGTCGGCGGCGAGCAGCCGGTCCGCGATGATGCGCCGGTGCCGCCCGTCCAGCAGGGAGGTGGGCTCGTCGGCGATCACCAGCCGCGGGCGCCCGGCCATCACGGAGCACATCGCCAGGCGCTGGGCCTGCCCGCCGGACAGGGCGAGGCAGGGCCGCTCGGCGAGCTCGGTGAGCCGGTGCTCGGCGAGCGCCGCGGCCACACGCGCGGCGACGTCGTCCTTCGAGAGCCGCCGGCCGTCGTCGTCCCGGAGCGACTTCACGGTGAGCTCCACGTCCTCGCGGACGGTGGGCATGATGGCCTGCGCGGCCGGGTTGGCGAACACCATCCCGACGACACGGCGCAGCGCCTTCACGTCCCGCACCGCGTCCACGCCGTGCACCGTGACCTCGCCGGCGACGACGTCCACCAGCCCCGCCACGGCGCGCGCCAGCGTGGACTTGCCCGAGCCGTTCTCCCCCACCACGGCGACGCGCTTCGCGGTGAGGTCCAGGTCCACGTCCTGCAGCAGGGCGACGACGCCCTCGGGCCCGTCTGCCTCCACGCGCGCCCCGCGCAGCCTCACGCCCGTCGTCTGCTCCGTCATGCCTCGCATGATCTCAGGCCACCTCCAGCACGAGGGCCACGCCCATGCCGCCGCCCACGGCGCAGGCCACCAGGGCGCTCGACCCCGGCGGGCAGGACTGCAGGCGCCGCACCGCGTGCGTCGCCGCGACGGCGCCCGAGGCGCCCCACGGGTGGCCGAACGCGAGCGCCCCGCCCTCGGCGTTGACGCGCGGGTCCACTCCCCAGTCGTCGGCTCGGGCGGCACCGGCCTCGGCGCTCAGGCCGAGCTCGTCCAGCACGGCCCACACCTGCGCGGCGTACGCCTCCACCACCTCGACGACGGCCACCTCCGCCAGCGCGATGCCCGCGGCGTCCAGCACCTCGCGGACCGCCGCCACCGGTCCGATCCCGGGCAGCGC
>NZ_JANQCJ010000080.1:0-10614 GCF_024723355.1 Micrococcus sp. HG099
ACGCAGGGTCGTGAACCCGGTGGCCGCGACGCCGCCGAGCTACCTGGGCCGTCACTACCCTGTCCCCATGAGCCATCCCTCCTCCGGCGACCTTTCCGAGACCGTCCCCACGGCGGACCTCGACGCCGTCCGCGCCCTCGTCGCGCAGGCGCGGCGCCCGGTGGTGCTCACCGGCGCCGGCATGAGCGCGGAGTCCGGGATCCCCACGTTCCGGGACGCCCAGACCGGCCTGTGGGAGCGGTACTCCCCCGAGCAGCTGGCCACGGAGGACGCGTTCCTGGCGGACCCGGACCTCGTGTGGTCCTGGTACCGGTGGCGGGCCCGCATGGTCCGGGCGCGCCGCCCGAACCCGGGGCACGACGCCGTCGCCCACTGGCAGCGGGCCGTGCCCGGCCTCGAGGTGGTCACCCAGAACGTGGACGACCTGCACGAGCGGGCCGGCGCCCGCGTGCTCGCGCACCTGCACGGCTCGCTGTTCGAGCACCGCTGCGCCGAGTGCGGGGCCCCGGCGGACGTGGACCCGGGCGCGCCCGCGGCCGCCGAGGCGGCCGGCTCGGAGGCGGACCTGGAGGCGATGCTGCGCGAGGCGCCGCCGACGTGCCCGGCGTGCGGGACGGGACGGATCCGGCCGGGCGTGGTGTGGTTCGGGGAGATGCTGCCGCAGGAGCCGTGGGAGCGCTCCTACGAGGCGCTGGAGCGCTGCGACCTGGCCCTCGTCGTCGGCACCTCGGGCCTGGTCCAGCCGGCAGCGTCCCTGCCGTTCGTGGCGCTGGGAGCCGGGGCCGCCGTCGTCGAGGTGAACCCCGTGGAGACCGAGCTGAGCGGCGCGGTGACGCACGCGCTGCGCGGCTCGGCCGGGGCGGTGCTGCCCGCGCTCGTCGCTGGCCTCTGACCCGGGCCGTCGGGGCCCTCGTCGACTGCGATGCACGTCACATGATGACGCAATAGACAACACACGCATGACTTAATAGGCTCCCCTTGCCGGCCCGCCAGGAACCCCTGGCCCGCGGCGCCGCCCCCGCCACTCCTCCCGAATCGAGATCGCCATGCCCCAGTCCCGCGCCCTTTCGCGTGGTGTCCGCCTCTCGGCCGTGTCCGCCACGCTGCTGCTCGCCCTGACCGCCTGCGCCGGCGGCACCGGCGGCTCCGGCTCGGCCTCCGCGTCCGGCGCGGCGTCCGGCTCCGCCTCCGCCGCCGAGTCGGACAAGAAGGTCACCCTGTACTCGGGCCGCAGCGAGGACCTCGTCCAGCCGATCCTGGACGAGTTCACCGACGAGACCGGCATCGAGGTGGAGGTCCGCTACGACAAGACCCCCGCCATGGCCGCGCAGCTGATCGAGGAGGGCGAGGGCTCCCCCGCCGACGTGTTCCTCTCCCAGGACGCGGGCGCGCTCGGCGCCGTCGCCAAGGAGGGCCTGTTCACGCCCCTCGCCCAGGAGACCCTGGACCGCGTGCCCGAGACCTACCGGGACGACGAGGGCGACTGGGTCGGCCTGACCGGCCGCGTCCGCGTGCTGGCCTACAACGAGGAGAAGGTCCCCGAGGCCGACCTCCCGACGTCGGTCGACGAGCTGACCGATCCGAAGTGGAAGGGCCGCGTCGGCGTCGCCCCCACCAACGCGTCCTTCCAGACGTTCGTCACCGCCCTGCGCCTGCAGAAGGGCGAGGACGAGGCCCGGACCTGGCTCGAGGACTTCGCCGCCAACGACCCGCAGCGCCGCGAGAAGAACGGCGAGATCCTCGCCGACGTGGACGCCGGCACCCTGGACACCGGCCTGGTCAACCACTACTACCTGTTCGAGCTGGCCCGGGAGAAGGGCGTCGCCCCGGAGGAGCTGGGCGCGTCCCTGCACTTCTTCCCCGACGGCGACCTCGGCTCGCTGGTGAACGTGTCCGGCATGGGTCTGGTGGGCGAGCAGGAGGACGGCGACGCCGCCGCCCTCGTGGAGTACCTTCTCTCCGAGGACGGTCAGTCGTACTTCGCCGAGGAGACCGGCGAGTACCCGCTCGTGGAGGGCGTGGAGCCGCCGGCCGGCTTCCCGGAGCTCTCCGAGGTCAAGGCCCCCGACGTGGACCTCAACGACCTGGACGACCTCCAGACCACCATCCAGATGATCCAGGAGGCGGGCCTGCTCTGACCCCCCGAGCACCGGAGCCGGCCGTCCGCCGCACGCGCGGACGGCGCGCTCCCGCGGCGCTGACCGCCGCGGCCCTCGTGGCCGCGGCGGTCGCGCTCGTCCCCATCGGCTACCTGTTCCTGCGCACCGCCCAGGGCGGGTTCGGCCCCTGGCTGGACGCCGTCGTGAGCCCGCGCGTGGGCGCCCTGGCCGCCACCTCGCTCGCGCTCACCGCCGTGGTGACCGCACTGTGCCTGGTGATCGGCGTGGGCGCCGCCTGGCTCGTGACCCGCACGGACACGCCCGGCCGCGGCCTGCTGGCCGTCCTGCTGGCGCTGCCGCTGGCCGTGCCCTCCTACGTGGCGGCGTTCACGTGGGTGTCCGTCTCGGACCTGCTGCCCGGCGTGGAGGCGGGGCGCTTCGAGGGGTTCTGGGCCGCGGTGACGGTGATGACCCTCTACACGTACCCGTACGTGTACCTGCCGGTGGCGGCCGCGCTCTCCCGGGTCGACCCCGGCCAGGAGGACGTGGCCCGCTCGCTCGGCCGCGGCCCCGCCGCCACGCTGTTCACCGTCACGCTCGCCCAGGTGCGCCCGGCGATCGCCGGCGGCGCCCTGCTGGTGGCCCTCTACGTGCTCTCCGACTTCGGCGCCGTGGCCATCCTGCGCCTGGACACCTTCACCCGGGCGATCTTCACGGCGCTCGAGGTGGGCTTCAACCGGCAGCTCGCCCTCACCCTGGCCACCGTGCTCGTGCTGCTGACGGTGCTGGTGCTCTGGGGCGAGTCCCGCACCCGCCGGGCCGACGACGGCGTCCGCTCCGGTCGCACGGTCCGCCGGGTCAGCGTGCACCGGCTGGGCCGGTCCCGCTGGGTCGGCACCGGGCTCCTCGCCGTGGTCACGGGCGCCGCGCTGGGCGTGCCCGCGGTGAGCCTGGTCCGCTGGATGGGCGAGGGCACGTCCCTGTCCGCCGTCCGGGACCGCTGGCTCGACGCCGTCTCCGGCTCCGTGGTCCTGGCGGGCGCGGGCGCGGCGCTCACCCTCGCCCTCGCCCTGCCGATCGGCATCCTCGCCGCCCGCCACCCGGGGCGCGTCTCCCGGATCGCCGAGCGCGCCGCGTTCCTGGCGCACGGGCTGCCCGGCGTCGTCGTGGGACTCTCCCTCGTGTTCCTCGGGGTCTCCCTGGTCCCGGCGCTCTACCAGACCACGTGGATGGTGGCCTTCGCCTACGCCACCCTGTTCCTGCCGCTGGCGGTCACGTCGGTGGCCGGGGCCGTCGCCCAGTCCTCCCCCGCCCTCGAGGAGGCGGCCCGGTCCCTGGGCTCCTCGGGCGCCGAGGTGCTGCGCCGCGTGACCCTGCCGCTGGCGCTGCCGGGGGTGGGCGCCGGCGTCGCGCTGGTGGCCCTCACCGCCATGAAGGAGCTGCCCGCCACGCTGCTGCTGCGGCCCACCGGCATGGACACGCTCGCCACCCGCCTGTGGAACGCCACCAGCGTGGGCCGGTACGCCGAGGCCGCCCCCTACGCGCTCACCCTCGTGCTGCTCGCCGCGGTGCCCACGTGGGTGGTGGTCCACCGCACGGGGATCGTCGCGGCCGTGCGCGGCCGCTCGAGCGCCCCGTCGACCCCGAACGAGGTGTCAGAATGACCGCCATGCCCTCCCCCGCCGCCTCGACCCGCGCGTCCCGCCCGGCCGGTCCCCGGCCCGGCGTCGGCCACGCCGTGTCCGTGGCCGACCTCGGCGCCTCCTACGGGGAGGGGCCCGTCCTGGAGGGCGTGCAGTTCGACCTGGAGCCGGGCGAGCTGCTCGCCGTGCTCGGCCCCTCCGGCTGCGGGAAGACCACGCTGCTGCGCTGCCTGGCCGGCTTCGAGCGCATCGAGTCCGGCCGCATCAGCCTCGCCGGCTCCGTGGTGGCCCTGCCCCGCGTGCACGTGCCCGCCCATCGCCGGCACGTGGCCGTGGTGCCGCAGGACGGCGCCCTGTTCCCGCACCTGAGCGTGGCGGAGAACGTGGGCTTCGGGCTGCGCCGCCGCCGGCCGGGGCGGATGGCCCGCATCCAGGAGTGCCTCGAGCTCGTGGACCTCGCCGGCCACGGCGAGCGCATGCCGCACGAGCTCTCCGGCGGTCAGCAGCAGCGCGTGGCCCTGGCCCGGGCGATGGCCCCGCGCCCGCCGCTGATCCTGCTGGACGAGCCCTTCGGCGCCCTCGACGCCTCCCTGCGCAGCGGCCTGCGCCGGGACGTGCGCCAGGCGCTGAAGGAGGACGGCGCCACGGCCGTGCTCGTCACCCACGACCAGTCCGAGGCCCTGTCCATGGCCGACCGCGTGGCTGTGATGCGGGCCGGGCGCCTGCGCCAGCTGGGCACGCCGGACGAGGTGTACGCGCACCCGGCCGACGCCTGGGTCGCCGCGTTCGTCGGGGAGGCCTCCCTGCTGCCGCTGCTGGACGTGACCGGGCCGGAGCGCGACGGCGGCCGGCGGATCGGGCGCACCGCCCTCGGCCCGGTGCCCCTGCACGGGGCGCGTGCGGCCACGGCTGTGCCCGGGGACCTCGTGGTGGTCCGCCCCGAGCACGTGCGCGGCACCCTCGACCCGACCGTCGACGTGGGCGGGGTCGAGGCCGCGCGCGTCTGGACGCCCGCCACCGTGGTGGACGTGGACTACCGCGGCCACGACTCGGTGGCCACGGTCCAGCTGGCCGACGGCACCCGGGCCCAGGCCCGCGTGGAGGGGGCGCTGCCCCCGCTCGACGCCGCCTGCGGGGTCCGGCTCGCGGGCCCGTGCGCCGTCGTCGCCCCGGGCGAGTGACCGGCCCGGGGCGGCCCCTCAGATCCAGACGCGCGTGAACTCGGCGCCCTGCACCAGCGTGTGGTGCCACTCGAGCGCGGTGGAGTCGGTGAGCGAGGCGACCTGGTCCAGGACCACGCGGCGCCGGGCGGCCTCGTCGGCGGCCTCGCGCCAGTCGAAGGCGAACATCGGCTCCAGGTAGCGGTCCCCGGAGGCGTCCAGCAGCTCCACGAGCTCGGCGAGCAGCTCGCGCTGGCGGGCGTAGAGCGGCTGGCGCTGCTCGGAGGCCATCACGTAGGCGGCGGCGATGCCCTTCATCACCGCGATCTCCGTCTCGGTCTCCGCGGGCACCACGACGTCGGCGCCGTGGCGGGTGAGCGGCTCGTTGCCGAACACCTGGCGGGTGGCGTCGAAGGCGGCCGTGCAGAACCGGCCGATCAGCTGGCTCGTCATGTCCTTCATGGCCGCGAGCGCGCGCCGGGAGCCGTCCATCTCGGAGACCCACACGTCCGTGGCCTCGAGACGGGCAAGCGCCTCGTCCACCTCGGCCGGGTCGGTCAGGGGCAGGTACCACTGGCGGGTAGTCTCCACCACGCGCTCGCGATGCTCGGGGATGGCCAGCCACTTGAGCTGGAACGCGGCGTTGACCACGCCGTCCTCCACGTCGTGCACCGAGTAGGAGATGTCGTCGGCCAGGTCCATCACCTGGGCCTCCATGGACTTGCGGGAGCCGGACACGCCCTCGCGGAACCAGCGGAACACCGGCAGGTCGTCCTCGTAGACGCCGAACTTGCGCGAGCGGGTGCCGTCCGGGCGCAGCGGGGCGTCCTCCCGGGTCCACGGGTACTTGCAGGCGGCGTCCAGGGCGGCGCGGGTGAGGTTGAGCCCGGCGGAGGAGCCGTCCTCGAAGAGCTTCTTCTGCTCGAGGCGGGCCAGCAGGCGCAGGGTCTGGGCGTTGCCCTCGAACCCGCCGACCTCCGCGCTCAGCGCGTCCAGCGCCTTCTCCCCGTTGTGCCCGAACGGCGGGTGGCCGAGGTCGTGGGAGAGGCACGCGGTGTCCACGAGGTCCGGGTCGCAGCCGAGGGACCGGCCGAGCTCGCGGCCCACCTGGGCCACCTCGAGGGAGTGGGTGAGGCGGGTGCGGGCGAAGTCGTCCGCGTCCGGGGCCACCACCTGGGTCTTGGCGCCCAGGCGGCGCAAGCCGGCGGAGTGCAGTACGCGGGCGCGGTCCCGCTCGAAGTCCGAGCGGTAGGAGGACTTGGGCGGCTCCGGCAGCCAGCGCTCCCGGTCCCACGGGGTGTAGCCCGGCGTCTGGACCGCGCGGCCCGCGTACGGCGGCCGGCCCTGGGGGCCGAACAGCACGGGCTGGTGGGCGGGCCCGGCCCAGCCCTCAGCCACCGGAGACGTCCAGCTCGGCGGCGGCGATCATGGCCTTCTGCTCCGCGTTCAGCTCGCGGGAGTCCAGCCAGCCGTCCGGCAGGTGGGGGCGCTTGGGCGCGCCGGAGCGGCCGCGCGGGCCCTCGGCGTCCAGGCCCGGGTACGGCTGGTCCCGGTCCACCCGCGAGAGGATCTCGGCCATGGTGGCCAGGTCCGGCACGGTGGAGAGGGCGGTGCGGATCTCGGAGCCCACGGGGTAGCCCTTGAAGTACCAGGCCACGTGCTTGCGGATGTCCCGCAGGGCCTTGAGCTCGTCGCCTTCGAAGGTGTCCACGAGCAGCTCGGCGTGGCGGTACAGGGTGTCCGCGACCATCCCGAGGGTGGGGCGGAAGCGGTCGTGTCGGCCCTCGAACGCGGCCTGGAGGTCCCCGAACAGCCACGGCCGCCCCTGGCAGCCGCGGCCGATCACGACGCCGTCCACCCCGGTCTGCTCGACCATGGCGATCGCGTCCTCGGCGGACCAGATGTCCCCGTTGCCGAGCACGGGGATGTCCGGCAGGGCCTCGCGCAGGCGCGCGATGTCCTCCCACACCGCGGTGCCGGAGTAGAACTGGCGGGTGGTGCGCCCGTGAAGGGCGACGGCGGCCACGCCCAGGTCGCGGGCGGTGCGGCCGGCGTCGAGGAACGTCAGGTGGTCCTCGTCGATGCCGCGGCGCATCTTCACGGTGACCGGGATGTCCTTCTTTCCGGCCTCGGTGACGGCGGCCTTCACGATGGAGGCGAACAGCTCGGACTTCCACGGCAGGGCGGAGCCGCCGCCGCGGCGGGTCACCTTGGGCACGGGGCAGCCGAAGTTCAGGTCGATGTGGTCCGCGCGGTCCTCTTCGACGAGCATGCGCACGGCGGCGCCCGTGGTGACCGGGTCCACCGAGTACAGCTGCACGGAGCGCGGGACCTCGTCCGGGTCGTGCTTAATGATCCGCATGGACTCGGGCTTGCGCTCCACGAGGGCGCGTGCGGTGACCATCTCGTTGACGTACAGGCCGCCGCCGTACTCGCGGCACAGGCGGCGGAAGGCGGTGTTGGTGATGCCGGCCATGGGGGCGAGGACCACGGGGACGTCCACGGTGATCGGGCCCAGGGTCAGGGCCGGCAGTGAGAGGCGGTCCGTGGTGGGGGCGGCGTGGCGGCCCTCGTGGAGCTGATCGTCGTCGGCGATGCGGCGGCCGGCCCCGGCGGACTTGGCGTAGTGGGAGGCGTGCGGGTCGACGGCGGCCGGCGCGCCCGCCGCGGGGCCCGCGGCGGACAGGCCGTCCGTGGCGGCGCCGCGCTCCGGCGTCGTGGTGGAGGAGGAGACAGTCATATCCCCTCCATCATCCCAGACGTGTCCAGCCCGCGGGCCGGGCTGTGGGCGAGGTCTCAGCGCGGCTCGTCGAGCACCGCGGCGATCTCCTCGCCGCCGAACATCTGCGCGGTCTGGCGGGCCGAGGGCGTGCCGGCGTCCGGGTCGGCGCCGGCGGCCAGGAGCAGCCGCATGGACGCCACGTCCCCCTTGAAGGTGGCGCAGGTCAGGGGGCGCTGGCCGCGGTCGTTGGCCTTCTCCACGTCCGCGCCCACGCGGATCAGCATCTCCACCACGGCCGGCTGGTCGTGGTAGGCGGCGAGGGTGAGGAAGGTGTCCCCCTTGCCGTTCTGCAGGTCCGGATTCAGCCCCGCCACGATGTAGGCCTCGAGGGTCTCGGCGTCCCCGCTGCGGGCGGCGTCGAACATCCGCCCGGCCAGCTCCAGCATCTCCGGGGAGGGCTGGCCGGCCTCGCCCGGCCCGTCCTGCGCGGCCTCGGGGGCGACGGCGTCGGTCGTCTCCGCCGCGAGCGCCTCGGCGGGCTCGGGGGCGGGCTCGGCGGCGGTCTGGTCCTGGCGCGGGTCCTGCGGCTGCTCGGTCATGCCCGCAAGTCTGCCGGATCCTCAGGCGTCGGCGGGCGTCCAGGCCGCCCGCATGACGTCGTACGGGCCGGGCTCCGCGCCCTCGACGCCCGCCGGCACCACGTTCTGCATCATCATGGCCAGGCTCCCGCCCTGCCGGCGCACCGCGACGGTCCAGCCCCAGCCGGAGTACTCCATGGTGACGGCCACGCCGTCCCCGTCGATGGGATGGGGCGCGTCACCGGCGCCCCGGTCGCGGCCGGCGTCCCCGCCGCCCTCGGTGCGCGCCACGCTCCCCTCCAGCACGCGGATCTCCGGGGACTGGTGGAAGGAGTCGGTGAAGGCCACGGTGACCCGCCCGTCGTCGTCGGGACGGCCGAGCACGAGGTGCCCCGCCTGCTCCCCCTGCTCCGGGTGGACCCACGTGTAGTCCAGCGTGAGGGCCGCGCCGCCGGCGACCTCGGTGAGGCGGGCCGTGGACGGGCCCTGCGCGAAGTCGTCCGTGGGGAGCATGCGGAAGCCGCACGTGCCGGTCCAGGCGGTGCTCGGGTTCTCATCCATGGGGCCGATCCTGCCACCCGCCGCGGACGCCGGAACGCCGGGACGTCCCGGGAACATCCCACGCTCGTTCAAGGTTGAAGGAACCATGGCCAAGAAACACCTCGGATTCCTCAACTTCGGGCACTGGATCCACCGCGACCCCGCGGGCGGGCGCCCCGCCGAGCCGGACGCGAAGGCCGCCCTGGACGACGTCGTGCAGATGGCCGTGGACGCCGAGTCCGCCGGCCTGGACGGCGCGTGGATCCGCATCCACCACTTCCAGCGCATGTTCTCCTCCCCGTTCCCGATCCTCACCGCGATGGCCGCGCGGACCGAGCGGATCCACCTGGGCACCGGCGTGATCGACCTGCGCTACGAGAACCCCCTCTACATGGCCGAGGCCGCCGCCACCGCGGACCTGCTGGCCGGCGGGCGCCTCGAGCTCGGCGTCTCCCGCGGCTCCCCCGAGGCCGCGAAGGACGGGCAGGCGCAGTTCGGCTACGAGCTCGCCGACGGGCAGACGTGGGCGGGCGTGACCCGCGAGCGCGGCCGCCGCTTCCTCGCCGCGGTGCGCGGCGAGGGGATCGCGACGCCGGACCTCGCCTCCGGCTGGGCCCACTCGAGCGCGCCCCTGCGGATCGAGCCGCACTCCCCCGGCCTGGCGGACCGCATCTGGTGGGGCTCGGGCTCGGCCGGCTCGGCCGTGGAGGCGGCGAAGGACGGGTACGACATGCTCTCCTCCACGCTGCTGCTCCAGGACGACGGCCGCCCCTTCCATGTGCAGCAGGCCGACCAGATCGCCGGCTACCGCGAGGCGTATGAGGCCGCGGGGCACGCCGGGACGGGCCGCTCGGCGGTGACCCGCTCCGCGTTCGTCATCCAGGACCGCGAGGACGAGCTGTACTTCGGCCGGGACCGGAACTCGCGCGAGTCCGCCGGCATGCTCGACGGCGGCCGGGCCCGCTCCGGCCCCACCTACGCGGGGTCGGCGGAGGAGGTCGCGGAGAGGCTCGCCGCGGACGACGCCGTCCAGGCCGCCGACTGGGTGCTCTTCGCCAACCCGAACCAGCTCGGCCCCGAGTACAACGCGAAGATCTTCGCCGGCTGGGCCGAGGTGTGGCGCCTGCTCGGCTGGGACCGCTGACGGGAGGCTGAGGGGGCGGGTGTGACAGGCTGGGGCCGATGCCGTCCGCCTCGCCCTCCTCCCCCGCCTCCCGCCGAGCCCGGGCGCATCCCGCCGCCCGCCGCGACGTCGTGCGCGCCCGCTGGGCGGCCACGCTCGCGTTCCTGACGAACGGAGCGATGCTCGGGGCCCTCATCCCCCACTACCCGCAGGCCAAGGCCGCCTTCGGCCTCGACGCGGACGCGTTCGGCCTGCTCGTCGTCGCGCTCGCTGCGGGCGCGGCCGCCACCGGCTCCCTGCCGGCGCCGGTGCTGCGCCGCTGGGGCAGCCGGCGCGTGATGCTGGCCGGCACCGTGGTGATGGCCGTCGTCGTCGTGGCGGCGGGCCTCGTGGTGGACTTCTCCGCGCCCGCGCAGGGGAGGCCGTGGGCGGGCGCCGTCTGGCTGTTCGCCGCGCTGCTGGGCGTGGCCGGCATCCTCGACGCCGTCGTGGACACCGCCCAGAACGCCCAGGGGCTGACCGTCCAGACACGCCTGGCCCGCCCCGTCCTCACCTCCATGCACGCCGGCTGGAGCCTCGGCGCAGGGCTCGGCGCCGGCCTGGGCGCCCTCGCCGTGGGCGCGGGGATGCCCGCCGGCCTCCACCTCGGACTCAACGGGGCCGTCTGCGTGGCCGTGCTCGTAGCGGCGGGGCGCCGCTTTCTTCCCGACGACGCCCGGCCGGCCCCCGACGCCGACGCACCCGAAGGC
>NZ_JANQCJ010000081.1:0-10550 GCF_024723355.1 Micrococcus sp. HG099
CCCCTTCACGCCCCCGTATCCCGAGGAAGAGGACCATGACCAAGGACACCACCACCACCCCCGCCGAGGCCGGCAAGGACTGGTTCACCACCTACACCGTGTTCGCCCGCCCCCAGGGCCAGCCGGGCTGGCTCGGCCTCGAGGGCCGCGACGCCAAGAAGGCCGTCCGGGAGTTCGACGCCCTCGTGGCGGACCTCGCCGAGGCCGGCGTCACCGTCCGCGGCGTGTACGACGTCTCCGGCATGCGCGAGGCCGGCGACGTGATGGTCTGGATGTACGGCCAGGTGCCCGAGGACCTGCAGGCCGCCATCCGCCGCCTGCGCCGCACCCGCCTGCTCGAGCGCACCACCATGGTGCTCTCCGCGATGGGCGCCGACCGGCTCGCCGAGTTCAACAAGGACCACATCCCCGCCTTCGCGATGGGCCGCAAGGCCCTGCCGTGGCTGTGCTTCTACCCGTTCGTGCGCTCCTACGACTGGTACGTCATGGAGCCCAAGGAGCGCGCCCGCATGCTGCGCGAGCACGGGCAGCTCGGCCAGGAGTTCCCGCAGGTGTGGGCCAACACCACCAGCGCCTTCGGCCTCAACGACTGGGAGTGGCTGCTGGGCCTCGAGGCCCCCGAGCTCAAGGACCTCGTGGACATGATGCGCCACCTGCGCAACAACGAGACCCGCCTCTACGTGCGCGAGGAGGTCCCGTTCTACACGGGCCGCCTCGTGGAGACCGCCGACCTGCTGGAGGTGCTGGCCTGATGACCGCCGCCCCCGAGCCCCGCGCCGACGCGCCCGTCCACACCGGCCCGGACGCCGGCGTCGCCCCGACCCTGCGCGCCCCCGAGAAGGCCGCCGCCGGCGTCGACTTCGACGTGTGCGGCGTGATGGCCCCCAAGGACTACGACGCCCTCCTGCTCGCCTCCTTCGGCGGGCCCGAGGGCCAGGACGACGTGATCCCGTTCCTGCGCAACGTCACGCGCGGGCGCGGCATCCCGGACGAGCGCCTCGAGGAGGTCGCCACCCACTACCGTGCCAACGGCGGCGTCAGCCCCATCAACGCGCAGAACCGCGCGCTGAAGGCGGCCATCGAGGACGAGCTGGCCGCCCGCGGCCTGGACCTGCCCGTGTACTGGGGCAACCGCAACTGGGAGCCCTACTTCCCGGACACCCTCGAGCGGATGCACGCCGACGGGCACCGCCGCATCCTGACGGTCACCACCTCCGCGTACTCCTGCTACTCGTCGTGCCGCCAGTACCGCGAGGACATGGGCATGGCCATGGAGCAGACCGGCCTGACCGGGAAGGTGGACCTGGACAAGACGCGCCAGTACTTCAACCACCCCGGCTTCATCGAGCCGTTCCGGGACGGCCTGCGCGCCGACCTCGCGTCCCTGCGCGAGGAGCTGGGGGACGACGCGCGGATCCACGTGCTCTTCGCCACGCACTCCATCCCCACCTCCGACGCCGCCGCCGCCGGCCCGCGCGGCCTCGCCGCCGACCTGCGCGCCCAGGCCGGCGCCGAGCCGGGCGAGGAGGGCGCGGATGTGTACTCGGCGCAGCACCTCGACGTGGCCCGTGAGATCCTCGCCGGCGTGCCCGAGGCCGCGGACGTGCCGTGGTCGCTCGTGTACCAGTCGCGCTCCGGCCCGCCCTCGGTGCCGTGGCTCGAGCCGGACATCAACGACGCGATGGAGCACCTCGCGGGCGAGGACGCCGAGACGGACGCGCAGGGTCGTGCCGTGGCGGGCTTCGTCGTCGTGCCCCTGGGCTTCGTCTCGGACCACATGGAGGTCCTCTGGGACCTCGACACCGAGGCCCGGCAGACCGCCGCCGACCTCGGAGTGGGGTTCCGGCGCAGCCCCACCCCGGGCACCGACCCGCGGTTCGTCTCCGGGCTCGTGGACATCGTGGAGGAGCGGCTGGGCCGGCGCGAGGGCCGCGCCGCGGCCGGCTGCTTCCCGGCCTGGTACGACGTGTGCCGGCCGGACTGCTGCACCAAGGTGATGCGCGACGGCACCGTGCGCCCGACCACCTCCGCCGTGGACGCGGACGTGCGCGGCCTGGCCGAGCACGAGGCCGGCACCGCGCCGGCCGGCCGCACCGAGGAGCGCTGAGGACCATGACCACGCTGCGCATCGGCACGCGGGGCTCGGCCCTGGCCACCACCCAGACCACGCACGTGGCCCAGGCCCTGGCCGAGCGCGCAGGGCTCGAGCACGAGCTCGTGGTGATCCGCACGGAGGGGGACGTGACCACCGGCTCGCTCGCCTCCCTCGGCGGGACCGGCGTGTTCGCCTCGGCCCTGCGCGCGGCGATCCTCGACGGGGCCGTGGACCTCGCGGTGCACTCCCTCAAGGACCTGCCGGCGGCCCAGCCGGACACCCTCGAGATCGCCGCGGTGCCCGAGCGGGCCGACCTGCGCGACGCCCTGTGCGCCCGCGACGGCCTCACCCTGGCCACGCTGCCCGAGGGCGCCCGCGTGGGCACGGGCTCGCCGCGCCGCGTGGCCCAGCTCAAGGCCCTGCGCCCGGACCTGGAGCTCGTGGACATCCGCGGCAACGTGCAGACGCGCCTGGCGCGCGTGCCCGGGCTCGAGCAGCACGACGACGGCGCCCCCGCCGCCGCCGGCTCCCCGCGGGGGGACCTGGACGCCGTGATCCTCGCGTGCGCCGGCCTGGACCGCCTCGGCCTGGACCACGTGATCACCGAGCGGATCGACCCGGACGTGATGGTCCCGGCCCCCGGCCAGGGCGCCCTGGCCGTGGAGGTCCGCGCCGAGGACGAGTCCTTCCTCGGCGCGGCCCTGCTGGAGCCGGACGCCCCGGTGGGCCGCCTGCGCGCCGGGCTCGAGCTCGTGGACGACCGCGCCACGCACGTGGCCGTGACGGCCGAGCGCGCCCTGCTGCGCCGCCTGGAGGCCGGCTGCGCCGCCCCGATCGGCGCGGTGGCACGCGTGGTGGACGGCGAGGCCGGCGCCCCGCGCATCGAGATGACCGCCATGGTGGCCGCCGTGGACGGCTCGCGCGTGCTCCGACGGACCTCCTCCGTGCAGCTCGACCCTGTCCCCGAGGACCTGGCCGCGGACCCCGCGGCCGCCGACGAGTGGCTCGAGGACACCCTGTTCGTGGCCGCCGAGGCGCTCGGCGTCCACGTGGCCGAGCAGTTCGTGGCCGAGGGCGCCGACCTGCTGCCGGGCACCGTGCGCGGGCTGGACCGGGGCGACGGCGCCCCGCAGCCCGACGACCCGGCCTGAGATGCGCGTCCTGCTCACCCGCCAGCCGGCCCAGGCCGGCGACCTCGAGGCCGGTCTCGCCGGCGCCGAGGTGGCGGGGCGGCGGCTGCTGGTCGGCTTCCTGCCGCTGACCGACTTCGCGCTGCCCGACGACGACGGCCCGCTGCGCGCGCTGCTCGCGGACTGGGCGGGGGCCGACGGTGATGCGGCCGGGCCGGGGCGCTCGGGCGGGCCCCGCTGGCTCGTGGTGACGAGCCCCAACACCGTCCGGGCGCTCAGGGCCGTCGGCTGGGACGGCCATGTCCCGGCGGGCGCGCGGATCGCGGTCACCGGACCGGGCACGGCACGCGTGCTGACCGAGGCGGGCTGCGACGCGGCGCCGTGGCTGCCGCCGGAGGACCGCTCCGCCGAGGGCCTGATCGCCGGACTCGCCGCCCTGCACCCCCGCGGCGCCCGTGCGTGGCTGCCCCAGTCCGATCGGGCCCGGCCCCGCCTCGCCGACGGCCTGCGCGCGGCGGGCTGGGACGTGCGGACCGGGCTCGCCTACCGGACGGTGCCGTATCCGGCGCAGGCCGGCAGGCGGCTGCTCGACGCGGCGGCGGACGAGGGCCGGGGGGACGTCGTGACGCCCGCGCGGCTGGCCGCGGTCGCGGCGGGGACCGCCGTGGTGCTCACCAGCTCCTCCGCGGCGGAGGAGTTCGTGGCCGCGGGGCTGACGCCGCTGGTGGGGGAGCGGGTGCGCCTCGTGGCGATCGGCGCGCCGACCCGTGACACGTGTGCGCGGCGGGGTCTGCCCCTGCTCGGGACGGCCCCCACGCCGGACGCGGCCGGAGTGCTGGCCGTGCTGCGCGCTGCGGCCTGAGCCGCCCGGCCGCACGCGAGGCGAGGCTCAGTCGGGGCGGTCGCCGTCCGGGTCGGTCGCGTCGTCCTCCGTCGGCGCGGGGCCGGCGTCGTGCCTCTCGTCCTGCGGCACGCCGGTGGCGGAGGCCATCAGGTCCACCCGGGGCTCGCGGAGGATGGCGACGGCCACGTTGTTGAACCCCGTGTTGGACAGCAGCTGCGAGGCCTCCTCGTCCGTGAGGTCGTAGGCGTGGGCGAGCATGCGCACGTTCTCCGTGTAGAAGGCGTGCAGGCGGTCGACCCCGCGCAGGAAGTCCAGCGTGTTCCCCATGGCGGGGAGCCTACCGGGCGGGCGTGGTGGCCGGGTGGCCGGCGGGTGAACGGCCGGTGGACCGGCCCGCCGGCCGCGGGGGACGACGGGCCGCGGCGCTCAGCCCTCGGCGCGGCGGCTGCGGCGGCGGACCAGCGAGACCTCCATGGTCCGGCCCTCGGTGCGGGTGCGCAGGTACGGCTGGTCCTCCACGAGGGTGGAGAGCTTGGAGTGCCCGAAGTCGCGCGGGTCGAAGTCCACGTGGGTGCGGCTCAGGTGCTGGCCGATCAGGGACAGCGTGGCCCAGCCGTCGTCGGTGCTCGTGGCGTTGACGGCCTTGGTGAGCGCGGCCTGCAGGTCGATGCGCGGGGCGGCGTCGGCCTCGTCGTGCTCGGGCTCGGCCTCGACCGGCACCTCGGGCGGGGTCGGGTCCTCGGTGACGTCCGACGACGACGCACGGCGGCCCCGACGGCCGGCTCCGGACTTCGCCTCCGGGCCCTTCCCGTCCTTGCCGGTGGCGGCGTCCCCGGCGGGCGCCGCGTCGGCGGCGGGGGCCTCGACGTCCGCGACGTCGGCGTCCGCGGTGTCGGTGGCGTCGGTGGTCTTGGACCCGCGACCGCGGCCTCGACCGCCGCGGCGGGACCCCGAGCGGCCGGAGCCCTCGGACGCCTTGGCGTTCTCCTCCTTGGCGGGGGCGTCCTCCCCGGTCTCGTCGTCGTCGACGTCGTGGTCCGTGGCGGTGCCGAGCAGCTCGAGGTAGATGAACTGGTCCACGGCGTTGCGCAGCGAGGCGGGGGTCTTGCGGGCGCCCAGGCCGATCACCCGCTTGCCGCCCTCGCGCAGGCGGGTGGCCAGGCGCGTGAAGTCGGAGTCGGAGGAGACCAGGGCGAACGCGTCCACGTTGCCCATCCAGAGCAGGTCCATCGCGTCGATGATGAGCGCGGAGTCCGAGGAGTTCTTGCCCACGGTGTAGGCGAACTGCTGGACCGGCTGGATCGCGTGGTGGTTCAGCGCCTTCTTCCAGCCGTTCAGGTTGGTCGTGGTCCAGTCGCCGTACGCGCGCTTGATCGTGGGGGTGCCGTAGGTGGCGAGCTCCTCGAGGATCAGGGGGGCGAACTTGGGGGAGACGTTGTCGCTGTCCATCAGGACGGCGATGCGCAGGGATGCGGGGGTGGGTTCGGGCATGTGTCCCACCCTAGTCGGCGGCGGTGCGCCCGTGGCCGGCGGTGACCGGGGTCGCCTCCCGCTCGCCGCGGCGCGGGCGGGGCCGCGAGGCGGCGGCCACCGTGCCGACGACCAGCCCGACGAGCGCCGGGACCACCCAGCCGAAGCCGACCGCGTAGCCGGGCAGCACCCGACCGGCCAGGCCCGTCAGGGCGGTGACGGGGGCCGTCGTTCCGAGCGCCTCCGGCAGGGCGCCCAGCAGGTCGAAGACGGCGGCGAGCCCCGTGCAGGCGACCACCCAGCGGGCCACCGCCGGGCGGTCCCGCACCCAGGCCCAGGCGAGGCCGAGCAGGATGACGACGACGGCGATCGGGTAGAGGAGCATCAGCACCGGGACGGACCAGGCGATGATGGCCTCCAGGCCCAGGTTGGCGAGCGCGAAGGACACCACGAGGAAGAGGCCCGCCCACAGCCGGTAGGACCCGGGGAACATCTCCGCGAACATCTCGGCGCACGCCACGATCAGTCCGATGCAGGTCTTCAGGCACGCGACGAAGACGATGGCCGCGATGAGGTACGCGCCCGCCGTGCCGAAGAAGTGGCTGGCGGTGCGGGCGAGGACGTCGCCGCCGTTCGCGGCCTGCGCGAACGCACCGTGGCTCGTGGCGCCGATGTACGCCAGCGAGGCGTAGACCACCGCCATCGCCGCGCCGCCGAGCAGCCCCGCCTTGCCCAGCTCCACCGCCATGCGGCGCGGACCCGTCACGCCCAGGCGCCGGGCGGCGTCGACGATCACGACCGCGAAGGCGAGTGAGGCGAGCGCGTCCATCGTGGTGTAGCCGTCCAGCAGGCCCCGCACGAGCGCCCCGTCGGCGTAGGCGGGTGCGGGCGAGGGCAGGGCGCCCGTGCTCATCGGGGTGACGACGGCGGCCGCCACCAGGGCGCCGAGCAGGACCAGGAACGCCGGGGTCAGGTACCGCCCCACCCACTCCATGAGCCGGCCCGGACGGAACGCCGCGACCGCGGCGACCGCGAAGAACGCCGCGGTGAAGCCGAGCAGCCGCAGGCTGCCGTCACCCGCCAGGGGCGCGACACCGATCTCATAGGACACCGTGGCGGTGCGGGGGATGGCGAAGAGGGGGCCGATCGTCAGGTACAGCAGGCACGTGAACGCCACGGCGAAGCGCCGGGAGACGGGCGCCGTCATCTCACGGACGGAGCGCGCCCCCGTCACCGCCGAGGCGACGATGCCCAGGACCGGCAGCCCCACTGCCGTGACGAGGAAGCCGAGCGTGGCCGGCGTGACCGCGGCGCCCGCGTCCCGGCCCAGGGACGCGGGGAAGATCAGGTTGCCGGCGCCGAAGAACAGGCCGAACACGAGCGAGGCCAGCAGCAGGGTCTGACCGGGGCGCAGGCGCGGGGGCATCACGGGCCTCTCGACGGCGGACGGGGCGCCACGACTGTACCCGGCGCACGGCCTCGTAGAGCGGACTCGTGGAGCGGCCGAGCCACGCCCGGGGAGCGATCAGCCTCCGCGCCTAGACTGGACGGGTCCCCGAACCAGGAGCGTGTGACCCCGTCATGTCCTTCCCGCTGCACCGTCCCCGGCGTCTGCGCCGGTCCGCCGCGATGCGCCGTCTCGTGGCCGAGACGCGCCTGCACCCGGCCGAGCTGATCCTCCCGGCCTTCATCAAGGAGGGCGCGCCCGAGCCGATCGCCATCGCGTCGATGCCCGGCGTCGTGCAGCACACCTCGGACACCCTCAAGGCCGCTGCCGCCGAGGCCGCCGAGCTGGGCCTGGGCGGGATCATGCTGTTCGGCGTGCCGGAGACGCGCGACGCCGTCGGGAGCACCTCCCTGGACCCCGAGGGCGTGCTGAACCAGGCGATCCGGGACGTGAAGTCCGAGGTGGGCGACGCCCTCGTGGTGATGTCCGACCTGTGCCTGGACGAGTTCACGGACCACGGCCACTGCGGCGTGCTCACCGAGGACGGCGCCGTGGACAACGACGCCACTCTGGAGATCTACGCACAGATGGGCGTGGCCCAGGCCGAGGCCGGCGCGGACGTGCTCGGCCCCTCCGGGATGATGGACGGCCAGGTCCGCGTCATCCGCGAGGCCCTCGACGCCGCCGGCCACGTGGACACGGGCATCCTCGCCTACGCGGCCAAGTACTCCTCGGCGTTCTACGGCCCGTTCCGGGACGCCGTCGACTCCCAGCTCACAGGCGACCGCAAGACCTACCAGATGGACGCCGCCAACCGGACCGAGGCGCTGCACGAGGTCGCCCTGGACCTGGAGGAGGGCGCGGACATGGTGATGGTCAAGCCCGCCATGAGCTACCTGGACATCGTCCGGGACGTCGCCGAGCTGGCCGACGTGCCCGTCTCGGCGTACCAGATCTCGGGGGAGTACGCGATGATCGAGGCCGCCGCCGCGAACGGCTGGATCGACCGGAAGGCCTCCATCGTGGAGTCCGTGCTCTCCATCCGGCGCGCCGGCGCCGACACCGTGCTGACCTACTGGGCGACCGAGCTCGGCCGCTGGATGAAGGAGGGGTCCCTGTGACCACGTCCACCCGCACCACCAACGCCGCCGCCTTCGCCGCGGCCCAGGCTGTCATCCCCGGCGGCGTCGACTCGCCCGTGCGCGCCTTCGGCTCCGTGGGCGGCACGCCCCGGTTCATGGCCGGCGCCCGCGGGCCCTACCTGACCGACGTCGAGGGCCGCGAGTACGTGGACCTCGTCTGCTCGTGGGGACCCATGCTGCTGGGCCACGGCCACCCCGAGGTGACGGACGCCGTCCACGCCGCCGTCGACCGCGGCCTCGGCTTCGGCACCTCCACCCTCGAGGAGACGGCGCTCGCCGAGCTGATCGCCACCAAGGTCCCGGTGGAGCGCGTGCGCTTCGTGTCCACGGGCACCGAGGCCACCATGACCGCGCTGCGCCTGGCGCGCGGCGTGACGGGGCGCAACCTCATCGTGAAGTTCGCCGGCTGCTACCACGGCCACTCGGACGGGCTGCTCGCCGCCGCCGGCTCCGGCGTGGCCACCGCCGCCCTGCCCGGCTCCGCGGGCGTCACCGAGGCGGCCGCCTCCGAGACCCTCGTGGTGGACTACAACGACCGCGACGCCCTCGAGGCCGTGTTCGCCGAGCACGGCGAGCGCATCGCGGCCCTCATCACCGAAGCCGTGCCCTGCAACATGGGCGTCGTGGAGCCCGCCGAGGGCTTCAACGCGTTCCTGCGCAAGATCACCGCCCGCCACGGCGCCCTGCTCATCTGGGACGAGGTCCTCACCGGCTTCCGCGCCACCGCCACGGGCGGCTGGGGCCTGTCCGGCCAGGTGGACGGCTGGACGCCGGACATCTGGTGCTTCGGCAAGGTGATCGGGGGCGGCATGCCCGCGGCCGCGCTCGCCGGCTCCGCGGAGATCATGAACCACCTGGCCCCGCTGGGCCCCGTCTACCAGGCGGGCACCCTCTCCGGGAACCCGGTGGCCATGGCCGCCGGCCACGCCACCCTCTCCCGGGCCGATGACGCCGTCTACGCCGCCGTGCAGCGCGCCTCCGACGCGGTCCGCGAGGGCCTCGTGGCGGCCCTGGACGCCGAGGGCGTGGACCACTCGATCCAGCGCGCCGGCACCCTGTTCTCCGTGGCCTTCGGCACCTCCGGGACCGGCGTGCGGGACTACCGGGACGCGCAGGCCCAGGAGGCCTTCCGCTACGCGCCCTTCTTCCAGTCCATGCTGGAGTCCGGCGTGTACCTGCCCCCGTCCGTGTTCGAGGCCTGGTTCGTCTCCGCGGCGCACGACGACGCGGCGGTGCAGCGGGTGCTCGACGCGCTGCCGGCCGCCGCGAAGGCCGCCGCGGCCGCCACGCCGCAGGGCTGAACCACCGGGGGCCCGAGCCCGCGCACGCCCCGCCCGACGGCCCCGCCGCCGGTCCCGCCCGCCGGGATCGACGTCGGGGCCGTCCGTGCGTTCGGCGGGGGACGGCGTCTCGTCGGCGTCCCGTCAGCGGCCGGACTCGACCGGCCAGTCCCGGGAGACCGTGGCCTGGGGGTCCTTGCGGCGCAGGTACTCCTCGAAGCTCTCGGCCTGCTCGGCCTTCCAGCGCACCTGCCGCTCGTGCAGCTCCGCCGGGTCCACGCGCAGCTGCTCGTGCCGCTCGGCGAGGGCGTCGGCCACCTGTACGGCGGCCAGGGCGTCCGCCGCCGAGGTGTGGGCGTTCTCCAGGGTGACGCCGTAGTGCTCGGAGACGGCCGAGAGGGTGCGCTTGCCCTTGCGGAACCGGTCCACCTGCTTGTCCAGCACGAACGGGTCGATCACCGGGCGCGCCTCGAGCGGGGCCAGGCCGTGCCGCCGCGCTTCCCGGTCCATCACGGTGAAGTCGTACACGCCGTTGAACGCGACCACCGGGATGCCCGCGGCGAACAGGTCGCGCAGGGTCTCGGTGATCTCCGTGACGCCCTGCGCGGCGGGCATGCCCTCGGCCTGGGCGCGCTCGGTGGTCACGCCGTGGACCTCCGCCGCCTCCGCGGGGATGGGCACGCCCGGATCCAGGAGCCACTCGGCCGAGGCCGTGGCCCGGCCCTGCGCGTCCACCATCACCAGGGTGGCGGTCACGATCAGGGCGGAACGCGGGTCGCGCCCCGTGGTCTCGAGGTCGAAGCCGGCGCGGATGCTCTGATGCCAATTCACGGGGCTCACGCTACCCGCCGGTCCGGACACGGCACGCGGCGCACCGCCCGGCCCCGCCGTCCCGGGCAGGATGGGACCGTGACGACGCCGCCCGCCGACCCCCGTCCCGTCCCGGACGGCCCGCTGACCCTGGGGGAGGGGCTCGAGGCCGTGGCCCGGCTCGTCCCGGCCGGGCGGGCGGTCAGCTACGGGGGCCTGGCCGGGCTGCTGGGCGTCGGCGGACCGCGCCAGGCCGGCCGGGCCATGGCCGAGTCCGCCCCCGGCACGCCGTGGTGGCGCGTCGTCCGGGCCGACGGGTCGCTCCCCGGGGA
>NZ_JANQCJ010000082.1:0-10540 GCF_024723355.1 Micrococcus sp. HG099
CCGCCCTGGGCCCACGACGACGGCGATCTCCCCCGCCTCGCGCAGCCGCTCGACGGGCACCTCGGACAGCCCCCGCTCCGCGTCCTCGTGCAAGACGAGGACGAGCCGGGCGCCGTCGTCGGGCGCGGCGGCCAGACCGGCCACGCCGGTCCCGGAGACGTGGCCGCGGACCTCGGGGACACGGGCGCGGCGGGCCTGCTTGGCGGCCGCGCGCGCCGTGTCGGCCCACTTCTGCCGAGCCTTCTCGGCCTTGGGGCCCTTCCAGCGCACGATGGAGCGCTCGGCCTCCCACGGCACCACGGCGTCCACGCCGAGCTCGACGGCGGCCTGGACGGCCATGAGGTCCCGGTCGCCCTTGGCCAGGGCCTGGACGAGCACGAGGGCCGGGACGGCGGCGGGCTCCTCGTCGACCGCGTCCAGGCGCACCGTCACCGCGTCGGGGGCGGCGGCGAGCACGGTGCCGTGGCCGCGGACCCCGGAGCCGTCCGCGAGCAGGACCGACTCCCCCGGCGCGAGCCGCATCGAGGCGGCCGCGTGCCGGGCCTCGGGGCCGCCGAAGGAGACCTCGGCGCCCGGCGCCGCGCCGGTCAGCGCGCCCGGCTCGAGGTGGAACAGGGGCGCGGTCACAGGTTCCTCAGGTTCTCCCGCAGCCGGGCGAACATGCCGCGGGCCGGGGGCGTGCCGTGCACGACCTCCTCGCCGCGCAGCTCGGCCAGGCGCTCGAGCAGCTCGCGCTGCTCGTCGTCGAGGTCGGTCGGCGTGGTGACGACGACGTCCACCTTGAGGTCGCCGCGGCCCTGGCCGCGCAGCCGTCCCACGCCGAGGCCGGCGAGGGTCTCCACGTGGCCGGACTGCACGCCCGGCTCGAGGCGGACGGTCTGCTCGCCGTCGAGGGTCGCCAGGGTGACCGTGGTGCCGAGGGCGGCCGCGGCCATGGGCACGGTGACGGTGGTGGCGAGGTGGTCACCCTCGCGGCGGAACGTCTCGTGCGGGCGCACGGCGATCTCCACGTAGAGGTCGCCGTTCGGGCCGCCGCCGGGGCCGGCCTCGCCGCGGCCGGCGAGGTGGATGCGGGTGCCGTCGTCCACGCCGGCGGGGATGCGCAGGGTGAGCGGGATGCGGGTGCGCACGCGGCCCTGGCCGGCGCACTCGTGGCAGGGGTCGGGGATGACGGTGCCGAACCCCTGGCAGGCGGGGCAGGCCTCCGTGGCCATCACGGTGCCCAGCAGGGAGCGCATGGGGCGCTGGATCATGCCGTGGCCCTGGCAGGTCTGGCAGGTCTCGGGCTCGGTGCCGGGCTCGCAGCACGAGCCCTCGCAGCGCTCGCAGCGCACGGCCGTGTCCAGAGTGATGGTCTGCTCGCCGCCGAACACGGCGTCCTCGAGGTCGATCGGGGCGGTCACGAGCGCGTCCTGGCCCCGGCGCGCGCGGCTGGCCGGACCGCCGCGGCCGCCCTGGCCGGCGGCGTTCATGAACGTCTCGAAGATGTCGGCGAAGCCGCCGAAGCCCCCGCCCCCGCCGAACCCGCCGGGGAAGCCGGACTGGCCGTTCTCGTTGCCGGTGGTGTCGTAGGCGCGACGGCGGCCCTCGTCCGAGAGGACCTCGTAGGCGTGGGAGATGCGCTTGAACTGCTCGGCGGCCTCCGGGTCCGGGTTCACGTCCGGGTGGTGGGTGCGGGCCAGCTTGCGGTAGGCCCGTCGGATCTCCTCGGTGCTGGCGTCGCGGCTAACGCCGAGGGTCGCGTAGTGGTCGGTCACGGTGGGGTCTTCCTCTCAGGACGAGCGGGACGTGCAGGGGGTGCGGGTTCGGGCCCGGCGGGCGGGACGCGGCGGGCGCCCCTCAGGTGGTCAGGATGCGGGAGAGGTACCGGGCGATGGCGCGGACGGCGGCCATGGTGCCCGGGTAGTCCATCCGGGTGGGGCCGACGACGCCGACCTTGGCCACGGCGCCGGGTCCGTAGGCGGCGGCCACCACCGAAGTGTCCGCGAGGGAGCCGGCGTTCTCGGAGCCGATGCGCACGGACACCCCGTGCGCGTCGTGCTCCATCTCCGTGAGCAGGCGCAGCAGCACCACCTGCTCCTCGAGCGCCTCGAGGATGGGCCCGATGGACGCGCCGAAGTCCCCGGTGGAGCGGGCCAGGTTCGCGGTGCCGGCCATCACGATCCGGTCCTGGCGGCCGGCCTCGAGCAGCGCGTGCACGGCCCCGGCCACCAGGGCCGCGGCGTCGCGGTGCTCGGGGCGCATGCGGACCACCGCGGCGTCCACCACGGCGGCGGCCTGGGCGGGGCCCAGGCCGAGCACGGCGTCCAGCAGCAGCCCGCGCACCACGGCGAGGTCCGCCTCGGGCAGGGGCGTCTCCAGCACCACGTGGCGCTGGTCCACGCGCCCGGTGGAAAGGATGAGCACCACGAGCACGCGGGCCGGGGTCAGCGGGACGAGCTCGAGGTGGCGCACCGTGGAGCCGTCCTCGTGGGGGAACTGCGCCACCGCGACCTGCTGGGTCAGCTGCGCCAGCAGGCGCACCGTGGTCTCCATCATGTGCTCGGTGTCGGTGGAGGGGTCCAGCAGGGTGCGCACGGCCCGGCGCTCGGCCGGGGAGAGCGGCTTGACCTCGGAGAGCCGGTCCACGAACACGCGGTACCCCTTGTCCGTGGGGACCCGTCCGGCCGAGGTGTGCGGGGCCACGATGAGTCCCTCCTCCTCGAGGGCGGCCATGTCGTTGCGCACGGTGGCCGAGGACACGCCGAGGGCGTGCCGCTCCACCAGGGCCTTGGAGCCCACGGGCTCGCGGCGGGCCACGTACTCCTCCACGATCGCCTGGAGCACCTGGAGGCGGCGGGGCTGCTCCGTCATCTCGGTCCTCCTCTGTCTTCGCGGTCCCGGCCGGGCGCCGGCGGCTCATGACTGGCACTCCGGCACCTCAAGTGCTGATCCTATCGCCCGGTCCGCGCCGGGCGCCCGCGTCCCGGGGGCGGCTTCGCTCACGGTGATCGCGCCGGCCCGTTGCTACCGTGCCCTCCCATGGACTGGAGCAGCTGGGGCCCCGCGGGCCATGAGGAGATGACGCGGCGTCCCGGGCGCCCCGCGCGGGACGTGCCCGCCGCGCCGGGCACCGTGGTGGAGGACGTGGCCTCCGGGTTCACCGGCGCCGTGATCCGCGTGGAGCGCGCCGGCGGCGTGCACACGGTGGTGCTGGAGGACCGCCGGGGCGTGCGCCGCGGCTTCCCCCTCGGCGGCGGCTTCTGGATCGACGGCGAGCCCGTCACCCTGGTCCTCCACGTCGCCTCCGCCCCGCGCCCGCCCGCCCGCACCGCCTCCGGCTCGCGCCGGGTCGAGGGCGTCCGGGCCCGCACCGCGCGCGCCTCGCGCATCTGGGTCGAGGGCGTGCACGACGCCGAGCTGGTGGAGAAGGTCTGGGGCGAAGACCTGCGCCTGGAGGGGATCGTCGTCGAGCCCCTGCACGGCGTGGACGACCTCGCCGGGGCGATCGCCGCCTTCGACCCCGGTCCCCGACGCCGGCTGGGGATCCTCGTGGACCACCTCGTCCCCGGCTCCAAGGAGGAGCGGATCGCCGCCGAGGCCATGCGCGTGCCCGGTTCCGCCGGCAACGTGCTCATCCTCGGCCACCCCTACGTGGACGTGTGGCAGGTCATCAAGCCGGCCGTCCTGGGCATCCCGGCCTGGCCCGTGGTCCCCAAGGGCCAGGACTGGAAGACCGGCGTGCTCCAGGGCCTGGGCTGGCCCCACGGCACGAAGGAGGCCACGGGCCTGGGCTGGAAGCGGCTGCTGTCCCACGTGGGCAGCTACGCGGACCTCGAGCCCTCGCTGCTGGGACGGGTGGAGGAGCTCATCGACTTCCTCACCGCCGAGCCGGAGCGCTGAGCGGCCCCCGACTCCCGCGGCCGGTCCGGGCGCCGCGCTATGCTGACCCATGCCCCCGAGCCCGGCCCACGCGGACCGGGCCACGCGACCGATCAGGAGCCCCTCGTGAACCCCAGCGCGCAGCCCGACGCCGGCCGCCCCGGCCACGAGCCGCCCGCCTGGCTGGCCTCCGCCGGCGGCCGGGCCACCCCGCTCACGGCCAAGCAGGACCGGGACCGCGCGGCCCTGGCCCACCTGAGCCTCGCGTTCGGCGTCCTCGGCCCGCTCGTGGTGTGGCTGCTCTACCGGGACCGCGGGCCGTTCACCTCCCAGGAGTCCAAGGAGGCCCTGAACTTCTCCGGGCCGCCGACCCTGATCACCACGCTGTTCTTCTTCCTCGCGCTGCTGCCCGTGATCGGCGCGATCTTCGCGATCCTCGGCGCACTCTCCTGGGCCGTCATGTCCGTGTACGGCGTCATGGGCGCCTCGCACGTGTCCAAGGGCCGGCCCTTCCGCTACCCGTTCAACCTGCGCATCCTGCGCTGACGTCCGGTCCGCGCCGCGCGAACGCGGCGGCGCTCGGGCGCGCCGGGCGAGGTCGGGCCGAGCGGGGTCCCGCGGCTCAGAACCCGGCCAGCGCGCGCACGATCGCGTCGTTGCGCAGCCGGCCCTGCAGCGTGGGCACCAGCCGCCCGGCCAGCGCCGCGCGGCCGTCCAGCAGCCCCGCGGCGATCAGCTCGGCCGTGACCCGGCGGACGCGCTCGGCGTCGCCGGGCTCGTCCGAGACCGCCTCCGCGGCCGGCAGCCCCTCCGAGGTCCGCGCGGCCAGCATGATCCGCTCGAGCCGGCGCGCCGCGGCGTCGGGCTGCTCCCGCCCCACAGCGGGCGTGACCCCGGTGGCCAGGCGCTGGGCGTAGGCGGCGGGGTGCTTCGCGTTCCAGAAGCGGACGCCGGCCACGTGCGAGTGCGCGCCGGGGCCGATCCCCCACCAGTCCTGGTCCTCCCAGTAGGCCACGTTGTGCCGGGCCCGGTGGACGCCGGCGCCCTCCGGATCGTGCGCCCAGTTGGAGACCTCGTACCAGCGGAACCCCGCCGCGCCCAGGATCTCCTCGGCGAGCAGGTACTTGTCCGCCTGGTCGTCCGGGTCCACGTCCGCGACCTCGCCGCGGGCCACCTGGGCGCCGAGCTTCGTGCCCTCCTCCACGATCAGCGAGTACGCGCTCACGTGGTCGGGGGCCAGCTCGACGGCGGCGTGCAGGGTGTCCCGCCAGTCCTGCAGGGACTCTCCCGCGGTGCCGTAGATCAGGTCCAGGGACACCTCGAGCCCGGCGTCGCGGGCCGCGGCGACGGCGGCCGGCACGGACTCGGGGCGGTGGGTGCGCTCCAGCGTGGCCAGCACGTGGGGCGCCGCCGACTGCATGCCCAGGGACAGGCGCGTGAAGCCGCCCGCGGCGAGCTCCCGGGCGTACTCCGGGGTGACGGTGTCCGGGTTGGCCTCGGTGGTCACCTCGGCCCCGGGGACGATCCCGAACCGCTCCACGGCCTCGCGCAGGATCCGCACGAGGTCCGCCGCGGGCAGCAGCGTGGGCGTGCCGCCGCCGAAGAACACCGTGTGCAGCGGGCGGGCCGGCACGGCCGACGCCTCGAGGGCGCGCTGCGCGAAGCCCAGCTCCGCCACGGCGGACTCCCAGTAGTCGCCGCGGCCGGCGCCGGGGCCGAGGTCCACGGCCGTGTACGTGTTGAAGTCGCAGTAGCCGCACCGCACGGTGCAGAAGGGCACGTGGACGTACAGGCTGAAGGTGCGCGCCGCGCCGTCCTCGGCCGCGCGCACCCGCTCGCCGACGGCGGCCGGCAGCCGGCCGTCGTCGGGCACGGGCGCGCCCAGGGGCAGGGCGGGCACTTACTTCTTCGCGGCCGAGTCGGCGCCGGCGCCGTCGGAGGACAGGGCGGCGATGAACGCCTCCTGGGGCACCTCCACGCGGCCGACCATCTTCATGCGCTTCTTGCCCTCCTTCTGCTTCTCGAGCAGCTTGCGCTTGCGGGAGATGTCACCGCCGTAGCACTTGGAGAGCACGTCCTTGCGGATCGCGCGGATGTTCTCGCGGGCGATGACGCGCGAGCCGATGGCGGCCTGGATCGGCACCTCGAACTGCTGGCGCGGGATGAGCTCCTTGAGCTTGCCCGTCATCATCACACCGTAGGAGTAGGCGTTGTCCTTGTGGGTGATCGAGGAGAAGGCGTCCACCTGCTCGCCCTGCAGGAGGATGTCCACCTTGACGAGGTCCGCCACCTGGTCGCCGTCGGCCTTCCAGTCCAGCGAGGCGTAGCCCTTGGTGCGGGACTTGAGCTGGTCGAAGAAGTCGAACACGATCTCCGCGAGCGGGATCCAGTAGCGGATCTCCACGCGCTCCTCGGAGAGGTAGTCCATGCCGCGCAGGTTGCCGCGCTTGGCCTGGCACAGCTCCATGACGGCACCGATGAACTCGGCGGGCACGATGATCGTGGCCGAGGCCATGGGCTCGCGCACCTCGTGGATCTTGCCCTCGGGGAACTCGGAGGGGTTGGTCACGGTGACCACCTCGCGGTCCTCCCGGGTGACCTCGTAGACCACGTTGGGGGCGGTGGAGATCAGGTCCAGGTTGAACTCGCGCTCGAGGCGTTCGCGCACGATCTCCAGGTGCAGCAGGCCCAGGAAGCCCACGCGGAAGCCGAAGCCGAGCGCCACGGAGGTCTCGGGCTCGTAGACCAGCGCGGCGTCGTTGAGCTTGAGCTTGTCCAGGGCGTCACGCAGCACGGGGTAGTCCGAGCCGTCGATCGGGTACAGGCCGGAGAACACCATCGGCTTGGGGTCCTCGTAGCCGCCGAGCTCCTCCGCCGCCGGCTTGGCGTGGTTGGTGACCGTGTCGCCCACCTTCGACTGGCGCACGTCCTTCACGCCGGTGATGAGGTAGCCCACCTCGCCCACGGCCAGGCCCTTCGTGGGCGTCGGCTCCGGGGAGGACACGCCGATCTCGAGGAGCTCGTGGGTGGCGCCCGTGGACATCATGCGGATCTTCTCGCGCGGGGAGAGCCGGCCGTCCACCACGCGGACGTAGGTGACCACGCCGCGGTAGGTGTCGTACACCGAGTCGAAGATCATGGCGCGCGCCGGGGCGTCCGCCTCGCCCTCGGGGGCGGGGATGGACCGGACCACACGGTCCAGCAGGTCCTCGACGCCGACGCCCGTCTTGCCGGACACGCGCAGCACGTCCTCGGGCTCGCAGCCGATCAGGGTCGCCAGCTCGGCCGCGTAGCGGTCCGGATCCGCGGCGGGCAGGTCGATCTTGTTGAGCACGGGGATGATCTCCAGCTCGTGCTCCATTGCGAGGTAGAGGTTCGCCAGCGTCTGCGCCTCGATGCCCTGTGCGGCGTCCACGAGGAGGATGGCGCCCTCGCACGCGGCGAGCGAGCGGGAGACCTCGTAGGTGAAGTCCACGTGGCCGGGCGTGTCGATCATGTTCAGCGCGTAGTCCACGCCGTCCAGCTCCCACGGCATGCGCACGGCCTGCGACTTGATGGTGATGCCGCGCTCGCGCTCGATGTCCATGCGGTCCAGGTACTGGGCCTTCATGTCCCGCGGCTGCACCACGCCGGTGGCCTGCAGCATGCGGTCGGCCAGCGTGGACTTGCCGTGGTCGATGTGGGCGATGATGCAGAAGTTGCGGATCACCGAGGGCTCGGTGGCAGCGGGCACCGGGGGGTTCGACGCCAGGGGCGACACGGGCACTTCCTCTACGGGTGAAGGGATCAGGACTCTGACCGCCTAGTCTCTCATGGCCCCGACGGGGCCCGGCCCCGCGCCGTGGGCCCCGCGCGTCCACTAGATTCCCCTGCATGGCCTTCGACCTGAACCGCGCCCTCGCCCTCGGCCGCCGGGCGATCCGCCTGATCGGCTCCCTCCGCGACGACGACGCCCGCCGCTCCTGGACCGGCGACGCCGGCGGGCGGGGTTCCGGCGCCGCCCCGTTCCCCGGTCCTGCCGGCCCCGCCGGCCGCGCGTGGGACCCGAAGGAGCCGACCGACTCCTGGCCCTTCCCCGACCGGGGCCACGACGGTCGGCCCCGGGGCGGGCAGGACCGGACGCGGCCGGCGTCGGGCGCCACGGACCCGCAGGGCCGCGCCCTGCTGGCGGACTTCACCGGCATGGGCCGCGTGGAGTACGCGCCCGTGCCCGGCCCGGCGGCCGGTCCCGGCGAGGTCGTGTGGACCTGGGTGCCGTACGAGGAGATGGACGGCCGCGGCAAGGACCGGCCCGTGCTGCTCGTGGGCCGCGACGGGGACCTGCTGCTGGGCCTGATGCTGACCAGCCGCGACCGCAACAACGCCCGCGTGCGCGACGAGGACTACGTGGACGTGGGCTCCGGCCCGTGGGACCGCGCCGGCCGCCCTTCCGAGGCCAAGCTGGACCGCGTGCTGCGCGTGGACCCCGCCGCGGTGCGCCGCGAGGGCGGCGTGCTGGACCCGGCTGCCTTCGAGCGGGTCGGCGACGCGCTGGCCCGCGCCCAGGGCTGGCGCCGCTGATCCGGGCGCTGGCCCGCTGCGCTCCCGTTGCCCCCGCCGTCCCCGCGGCGACGGGTCCGGCCCTCCCGGCCGACACGGCGCCCGCCCGGTGACCGCGTGCCCGGCGACGCGGTGGTAGGATCGTGCGCATTGTGTCCGCCGGTCGACGGGCACCCCCGGAACGGGTCATCATCGGTGTTCCCCACGCCGCTCAGTCCACGGATCCGGGCACCCTCCACGACCCCCCTGTTCATGCGGCGCACGGACGTCTCGTCCGCGCCGCCGACGACGAAGGACCCGATTTGGCTAACATCAAGTCCCAGAAGAAGCGCATCCTCACCAACGAGAAGGCGCGCCAGCGCAACGTCGCGGTGAAGTCCGAGCTGAAGACCGCCATCCGCGCCGTGGACAAGGCCGTCGCCGCCGGCGAGGCCGAGGCCGCCGCCGCCGCCCTGCGCACCGCCTCCCGCAAGCTGGACAAGGCCGCCTCCAAGGGCGTCATCCACAAGAACCAGGCCGCGAACCGCAAGTCCGGCATCGCCGCCCGCGTGAAGGCCCTCCTCGGCTGATCCACGCCGCACGGCTGTGACCGCGGCCCCCGCTCCGATCGCTCGGAGCGGGGGCCGCGTAGCGTTCAGCGGCTGACGGCGGTGGCGACGCGGATGACCGCGCGCTCGACGGCGAACTCGGGGTTGCGGGAGGCGCCCTTGGCCTCGGCGTCGGCCTGGGCGATCCACTCCATGGCCTGCGCGATGCCGGCGGGCGTCCAGTGGCGGGCGGCCTGCTGGATGTAGCGCACCTGGAAAGGGGCGACGCCCAGCAGCGCCGCCAGCTCTCCCGCCGGGCGGTGGGCGTCGATCATCCGGGCCACCTGCCGCGCCTTGAGGGCGAGGGCCGCGGTGACCATCACGGGGTGCACCCCGGTGGCCATCGCGTGCCGCACGAGGGAGACGGCTCGGGCGGCGTGTCCCTCCAGGGCGGCATCGGCGACGGCGAAGCTCGTGGCCTCGACCCGGCCGCCGTAGTAGGTGTCCACCATGGCGGCGGTGACGGTGCCCTCGGTGTCGTCCACGAGCTGGGCGCACGCCGCGGCCAGCTCGGTGAGGGAGGCGCCGGTGGCGCGCAGCAGGGAGCGGGCGGCGTCCTCCTCGATCCGCCGGCGGCGGTCCCGGAACTCGGCCAGCACGAAGGCGAGGCGCTCCTCGTCCTTCTTCAGCGGCACGCAGTCCACCACGGTGCCCGCCTTCGCGACGGCGTCCAGCAGCCGCTTGCCCCGGCTGCCGCCGGCGTGGCGCAGCACGAGCGTGACGTCGTCGACCCCGGGGCCCTGCTGCACCAGGCGCAGGGCGTCCTCGAGGAACGCGTCGTTCATGGACTCCAGCCCGTCCACCTTGATGAGGGTGGGCTCGGCGAACAGTGAGGGGCTCGCGGCGGTGGCCAGCTGGCCGGCCTGGTACTCCCCCGCGCGCAGGCTGTGGACCTCGAGCTCGCCGTGGCGCTCGCGCAGCGCGGCGGTGACCTTGTCCGTGACCCAGCGGGCGGCGTGGTCCTCGGGGCCCTTCAGCAGCATGAGCGGGGCGGGCTCGGCCTTCCGCCAGGCCAGGGGGTCGACGCGGCCGGCTCGGCCGGAACGGGGGCTGCGGGCGGCGGACATGCCCCCATCCTAGGGCGCGGTGCGGACGGCCGAGGGCGGGCGGACGGTGTACACGCCGATCTCCCCGGCCCCGGCCGCGCCGTCCGGCCCCTCGGCCACGAGGGCGATCGTGCCGTGCAGGTCCGTGCGCGCGACCGGCCCCAGCCGGTGCAGGGCGTCCAGGGTCGCCGGGTGCGGGTGCCCGTACGTGTTCTCCGCGCCGACCGAGACGACGTGCAGGCGCGCCCGGACCGCGCGCGGCACCGCCGTGCCGCCATTGCGGGCGCCGTGGTGGGCCACCTTGAGCACGTCCACGGACGCCGGCCCGGCCGCGTCGGAGCGCCGCCCGGCGGCCCAGACGCCGGAGGCCTCCTCCTCCATGTCCCCCGTGACGAGCGTGGTCACCGGACCGGCCGGGGCGTCGACGGTGACGAGGAGCTGGGCCGAGGCGTCGTTCTCCTCGGCCGCCCGCGCGTCGGCGAGCAGCACCTCCCAGCGCGCCTGACC
>NZ_JANQCJ010000083.1:0-10408 GCF_024723355.1 Micrococcus sp. HG099
GCGCTGCGCGGGGCCGCTGGTCTTCCGCGACGCGCGGGCCGCCCGGCTCGGCGAGGTCGCCTGCCGCTGGTGCGGCACCCGCGAGCGGGGCTTCCGCTGCACCGAGTGCGGGGCGGGCGCCCTGCGCGCCGGGGCGCGCGGCGTGGACCGCACGGCCGAGGAGCTCGGCCGCGCCTTCCCCCGCATCCCCGTGCACTCCTCCTCCGCCCAGCACCGGCTCGGCACGATCCCGCCGGGGCCGTCGCTGGTGGTCGCCACCGTGGGCGCCGAGCCCGTGGCCGAGGACGGCTACGCGGCGGCCCTGCTGCTCGACGGCGACGCCCAGCTCCAGCGCGAGGGCCTGGACGTGCCGGGCCGGGTGCTGGCCCGCTGGCTCGCGGCCGCCTGCCTCGTGCGCCCCGCCGCGGACGGGGGAGTCGTGGTGGTCACCGCGGACGCCGGGGAGGCGGTGAACGCCCTGGTGCGCCGAGACCCGGACGGGTTCGCCGCCCACCAGGTCGCCGAGCGCAGGGAGCTGCACCTGCCGCCGGCCGGCCGGCTGGCCGAGGTGACCGGGGAGGCGTCCGCCGTGCGCGAGTACCTGGAGCTCGTGGAGGCGGCCCGGCGGGAGCGGCCCGAGGAGGACGTGCACGAGGACCCGCACTCGGCCCCGCTCGACGGCGGCCCCGCCCGGCTGCCGTGGATCGGCCCGGTGCCGGACGCCGCGGACGAGACCCGGTCCCGGGCCCTGCTGCTCTTCCCCTACGCGGCCGCGGACGCGACCGTCGCCGCGCTGCGCGCCGCCCGCTCTGCCGCGTCGGCGCGCCGGGAGACGTCCCCCGTGCGGGTGCGGCTGGACCCCGCCGGCGTCCTCTGACCCGGCGTCCTCCGACCCTGCGCGCTCTCTGACCCGGCGCGCCCGGGCGCAGCTCAGCGGCCGCGGGCCGCCCAGGCGCGCAGCACGGCCGCGCATTCGCCCGGCCGCTCGTAGTGGAGCAGGTGCCCGACGCCGTCGAGCACGTGCAGCTCGGCGCGCCCGCCGCCGGCCTCGATGGCGGCTGCCAGCGCCTCCTGCGCGGACACCGAGCCGAGCGGGTCCTCGCGGCCGGCGACGAGCAGCACCGGCAGGCGCAGCCGGTCGGCCGCGTCGGCCACGGTCCCCGTGCTGGACGCCCGGTAGGACTCGGAGAGCATGCGCGCGGACGCGAACCGGGAGAAGTACCGCCGGTGCTGGTCATGCGTGTACGCCAGGACGCGCCGGTCCGGGGTGCGGGACATGGCGAGGGTGGTCACCCACACCACGGGCGCCGCGCCGAGCACGAGGCGGCCGGCCCGCTCGGGCAGCCGCGCCGCGAGCTCGTAGTAGCCCCGGGCGAGCGCGGCGAGGCTGCGGCTGGTCCAGGACGCGGAGGCGTCCAGGGCGGGCTCGGCAATGGGGTTGAGCAGGGCCAGGCGGTCCCAGCGGCCGGGGTCGCGGGCCACGAGCTCGGCCCCCACCACCGTGCCGTAGGAGTGGGCCACGAGCACCGGCCACTGCGGGGGAGGCATCGCGGCGAGGACGGCGGCCACCGCGTCCGCGTGGTGGGCCACGGTGTGCTCCGCGTCCGGGAACGGCTCGGAGTCCCCGAAGCCGGGCAGCTCGATCGAGGTGACCGCGCGCTCGGGCAGGGCGTCGGCGAGCAGGGCCAGCCCGTGGTGGTCCCCGCGGAAGCCGTGCACGAACACCGTCCGGGGCGGGGCGGCGGCATCGTGGTGGGCGGGGGCGACCTCCGGCTCGTACTCCCACACGGCCACGCGCAGGGGGCGCCCGCTCACGGGGTCGGCCACGGCGACGTCGCGGCGCCGCGGGGTCCGGACCGGATGCCCGGTGAGGACAGCGGGGGAGCCCGATGGACGCGGGATGCGGACGCGGTCGCGCCACCGCACGGGCGGCGAGGGGGGCGCGTCGCGGTGCGGGCGGGGGCCGGCGTCGTCAGGGAGAGCCACGCGCCCACCCTAGCCAGGGCCGCTAGGGTCGTGCGCATGAGCGCAGCGCAGGCCGTCGTCGCCGTCGACCAGGGCACCACCTCCACGCGCGTGGCCGTGCTCGGCGCGGACGGGGCCGTCCTGGCCTCCGCCCAGCGCGAGCATGCCCAGCACTTCCCGGCCCCCGGCTGGGTGGAGCACGACCCCGCCGAGATCTGGGAGGCCGTGCGGGAGCTCACCTCGCTCGCCCTGACCCGGGCACGCGTGGACGCGCGCCGGGTGGCCGCCGTCGGGATCACCAACCAGCGGGAGACCGTGGTGGCCTGGGACGTGCGCACGGGGCGACCCGTGCACCGGGCCATCGTCTGGCAGGACACCCGCACCGCGGACGCGATGGCCCGCCTCGCCGCGGACGGCCGCGAGGGGGCCGTGCGCGAGCGCACCGGCCTGCCCCTGACCGCCTACTTCTCCGCGTCCAAGATCCGCTGGCTGCTCGACGAGGTGCCCGAGGCCCGCGAGCTCAGCCGCGCCGGGCGGCTGCGGGTGGGCACCATGGACGCATGGCTGGTGTGGAACCTCACCGGCGGCGTGCACGGCGGCGTCCACGCCACGGACGTGACCAACGCCTCCCGCACCCTGCTCATGGACCTGGCCACCGGCGACTGGAGCGCCGAGATGCTGGAGCTGTTCGGGCTCGAGGCGGACCGGTGGGAGGCCATGGCCCCGCGGATCCGGCCCTCGATCGGCCGGTTCGGCGAGGTGGCCGGGGACGTGGCCCTGGCCGGCGTGCCGGTGTCCGGCGTCCTGGGGGACCAGCAGGCGGCCGCGTTCGGCCAGGCGCTCTTCCGCCCCGGGGACACCAAGAACACCTACGGCACGGGGTGCTTCCTGCTCCAGCACACCGGGACCGTGCGCCCGACGTCGGACCACGGCCTGGTCTCCACCGTCGCCTTCCAGCGCGAGGGCGGCCCCCTGCACTACGCCCTGGAGGGCTCGGTGGCCGTGGCGGGCTCGCTCGTGCAGTGGCTGCGGGACGGGCTGGGGATCATCTCCTCCTCGGCCGAGGTGGAGCAGGCGGCGGCCTCCGTCCCGGACAACGGCGGCGTCGTCATCGTTCCCGCCTTCTCCGGGCTCTACGCGCCGCACTGGCGGCCGGACGCGCGCGGGGTCATCGCGGGGCTGACGGGCTACGCCGGGCGCGGGCACCTGGCGCGCGCCGCCGTCGAGGCCACGGCCTACCAGAGCCGGGACCTGCTCGAGGCGCTCACCGCGGACACGGGCCGGCGGATCGAGGCGCTGCGCGTGGACGGCGGCATGACGGTGAACGAGTCCCTGCTCCAGTTCCAGGCGGACATCCTCGGGGTGCCCGTGGTGCGCCCCCGCGTCACCGAGACCACCGTGCAGGGGGCCGCGTGGGCGGCCGGCCTGGCCGCGGGCGTGTGGCCGGACCTCGGCGCCCTGGCCGGGCTCTGGCACGAGGACCGGCGCTGGGAGCCGGCCATGGAGCCGGCCGAGCGGGAGCGCCTGCTGGCCCGCTGGGGCCGCGCCGTGGAGGCGTCCCTGGGCTGGGCCTGAGGACGCCGGGGGGGCGCGAGCCCCGGGCCGCGGGAGGGGTCGCCGGCCCTGGCCACGCCGCGCGGAGGGCCCGTAGGGTGCTCCGGTCCCTTCCCGACCCCGTGCGCGGCCGGGCGGACCGTCCCGTCCCCCACGAAAGGCCCCTGCATGCAGCACTCCGCCACCCTGAGATCCGTCAAGATCGCCCTCACCTTCGTCGGCCTGCTGGTCGGCGCCGGCTTCGCCACCGGCGCCGAGGTCATCCAGTACTTCGTGGGCTTCGGCTGGATCGGGATCCTGGGGGCGGGCCTGGCCGGTGTGCTCGTGGCCCTCGGCGGCGCCGTCATCCTCCAGCTGGGCAGCGTGTTCCTCGCCGCCGACCACAAGGTGGTCTTCCGCAGCGTCTCCCACCCGGTGATGGCGCGCATCCTGGACGTCACCGTGACCGTCACGCTCTTCGCGATCGGCTTCGTCATGCTGGCCGGCGCCGGCTCCACCCTCGCCCAGCAGCTCGGCTGGCCCACGTGGGCGGGCGCGGGGCTGATGACGGCCCTCGTGCTGGTCACGGGCATGCTGGACGTGGAGAAGGTCTCGGCGATCATCTCCCTCATCACGCCGCTGATCATCCTCGCCGTGGTGGCCGGGTTCGTCCACGTGCTCCTCACACACGAGGGCTCCTTCACCGCGAACGAGGCCCTCGCCGTGCAGGCCGCCACGCCGGTGGCGCCCTGGTGGCTGTCCTCCGTGAACTACTTCGGCCTCGTCGTCGTGATGGCCGTGTCCATGTGCCTGGTGATCGGCGGGTCCATCACCAACCCCCGCCAGGCGTTCACCGGCGGCCTCACCGGCGGCGTGCTCTACACCGTCCTGCTGCTGCTGGCCTCGGTGCTGCTCTACCTCGGCTACGCCGAGATCGGCCGGGCCGACGTGCCCATGCTCCAGCTGTTCGCCTCGATCGCCCCGTGGCTGGGCTGGACGATGGTCGTGGTCATCTACCTGATGATCTACAACACGGCGATCGGCATGTTGTACGCCCTGGGCCGCCGCCTCACCGCCGAGCGCCCCGGGCGCTACCGCCCCGTTTTCATCGGCGTCACCCTGCTGGCCTTCGCCGTCAGCTTCGTGGGCTTCGGCGACCTCATGAACGTCGTGTATCCGGCCCTGGGCTACCTCGGCATCGTCCTGGCCCTCGTGCTGATCGCCTGGTGGGTCCTGCACCGCCGCCGGATCTCCGCCGAGTCCGGCCTGCGCCTGCGCCTGCGCGCCCTCCTGCGGCTGCGCGAGCACCCCGAGAAGACCTTCACCGCCCAGCACGCCGTCTTGCTGCAGGAGGCCGCCGACGAGTCCGTGGCCGCCACGGCCGTGGTGACCGAGGCCGTGGAGGAGGAGGTCGTCCAGTCCATCGAGGCGGACGGGCCGGACGGGGACCCACGCCGGTCCTGACCGGCCCCGGGGCGCCGTCGCCGTAGGATGGCAGTGCCGGCCGCCGTCGCCGGCCCCTGTGCGCGCCGCCCGTCCGGGCGGGCGCGCCCGCCATCCCGACCCCCGACTGCGTGAGGACACGAACCGCCGTGAGCCAGACCCCCCAGAGCGCCGCACCGGCCACCCCCCGGATCCCCGCCGACGCGGAGTACTCCTTCCGCGACGTCGAGGCCCGCTGGGCCGGGTACTGGGAGCAGGCGGGCACCTTCGCCCCCCTCGAGGACGGCTCGGAGACGCGCACCGTGGTGGACATGTTCCCCTACCCCTCCGGCGACCTGCACATGGGCCACGCCGAGGCGTTCGCGATGGGCGACGTCGTCGCCCGCCACTGGATGCAGCGCGGCTACGACGTGCTGCACCCCATCGGCTGGGACTCCTTCGGCCTGCCCGCCGAGAACGCCGCCATCAAGCGGGACGCGCACCCGGCCGAGTGGACCTACGCCAACATCGAGACGCAGAAGCGCTCCTTCCGGCGCTACGGCATCGCCGTCGACTGGTCCCGCGAGCTGCACACCTCCGACCCCGAGTACTACCGGTGGACGCAGTGGCTGTTCCAGCAGCTGTACCGCAAGGGCCTGGCCTACCGGAAGGACTCCCCGGTCAACTGGTGCCCGCAGGACCAGACCGTGCTCGCGAACGAGCAGGTCGTGGACGGGCGCTGCGAGCGCTGCGGCACCGAGGTCACCAAGCGCACCCTGAACCAGTGGTACTTCCGCATCACCGAGTACGCGGACGCCCTGCTCGACGACATGGACCAGCTCACCGGCCACTGGCCCGAGCGGGTGCTGGCGATGCAGCGCAACTGGATCGGCCGCTCCGAGGGCGCCCACGTGGACTTCCAGATCGAGGACGGTCCCCAGGTCACGGTGTTCACCACCCGCCCGGACACCCTGCACGGCGCCACCTTCATGGTGGTGGCCGCGGACGCCCCCCTCGCCGCCGAGCTCGCCGACGAGTCCGTGCGCGCCGAGCTCGAGGCGTACCGCGAGGAGCTCAAGAAGGTCTCGGACATCGACCGCCAGGCCACCGACCGCCCGAAGACCGGCGTGTTCCTGGGCCGCCACGCGATCAACCCGCTCAACGGCGAGCGCCTGCCCGTGTGGGCCTCGGACTACGTGCTGGCCGACTACGGCACCGGCGCCATCATGGCCGTGCCCGCCCACGACCAGCGCGACCTCGACTTCGCCCGCGCCATGGGCCTGCCCGTGCGCGCCGTGCTGGACACCGGCGAGGAGGACCCCGCCGTCTCGGGCGTGGCCACCACCGGCGACGGCACCCTCGTGAACTCCGGCGAGCTGGACGGCCTGGACAAGACCGCGGCGATCGCCCGCGCCATCGAGATCGTCGAGGGCCGGGGCACCGGCCGCGGCACCACCACGTACCGTCTGCGTGACTGGCTGCTCTCCCGCCAGCGCTTCTGGGGCACCCCCATCCCCGTGGTGCACTGCGAGGCCTGCGGCGAGGTCCTCGTCCCCGAGGACCAGCTGCCGGTCACCCTGCCCACCGACCTCAAGGGCGAGCAGCTCGCCCCCAAGGGCCAGTCGCCCCTGGCCGCGGCGACGTCGTGGGTCGAGGTCGCCTGCCCCGACTGCGGCGGCCCCGCCCGCCGGGACACCGACACCATGGACACCTTCGTGGACTCGTCCTGGTACATGCTGCGCTACGCCTCCCCGAACGACGACACGCAGGTCTTCGACCCGGAGGCCGTGCGCCGCTGGCTGCCCGTGGACCAGTACGTGGGCGGCGTGGAGCACGCCATCCTGCACCTGCTCTACGCCCGCTTCTTCACCAAGGCCCTGCACGACCTGGGCCTCGTGCCGTTCACCGAGCCCTTCCGCGCCCTGCTGAACCAGGGCCAGGTGCTCAACGGCGGCCGGGCCATGTCCAAGTCGCTGGGCAACGGCGTGGACCTGGGCGCGCAGCTCGACGAGTTCGGCGTGGACGCCGTCCGCCTCACCATGGTATTCGCCTCCCCGCCAGAGGACGACGTGGACTGGGCCGACGTCGCCCCCGGCGCCGCCGGCAAGTTCCTGGCCCGCGCCTGGCGCCTGGCCCGCGACGTCCGCGAGGCCGGCACCCCGGCCGACGCCGCCCCGGCGACCGGCTCCGTTGCCCTGCGCCGCGTGACCCACCGCAGCGTGCACGAGGCCGGCCAGCTCCTGGACGACGGCAAGTTCAACGTGGTGATCGCCAAGACCATGGAGCTGGTCAACGCGGCCCGCAAGGAGATCGACGGCGGCGCCGGCGCGGCGGACCCCGCCGTCCGCGAGGCCGCCGAGGCCGTCGCCGTGCTGCTTTCCCTCGTGGCCCCCTACACCGCCGAGGACATGTGGGTGATGCTCGGCCACGAGCCCTCCGTGGTGCGCGCCGGCTGGCCGGCCGTGGACGAGTCCCTGCTGGTCGAGGACACCGTCACCGCGGTCGTCCAGGTCAAGGGCAAGGTCCGCGACACCCTCGAGGTCCCCGCGGACATCACCGCCGAGGACCTCGAGGCCCGTGCCCGCGCGTCGCAGAAGGTCCTCACCTTCATCGGCGACGCCGAGATCGTCAAGGTGATCGTGCGCGAGCCCAAGCTCGTGAACCTCGTGATCCGCTGACCGCGCGCGAGCGCGCGGAGAGGAGGCCGGCCGTGGCGACCATCGAGCAGTGGCGCGACGACGCCCTCGTGCGCCTGCGCTCCCGTCGGTCCCAGCTGGTCGGCCGCGCCCGGTACGGGCTGAAGCCGCCGCGCCGGGACCGGACGGCCGTGGTCACGGACTCCGCGGCCGCCCTGCCGGCCGCCGTGCTCGACCACTCCCTGGCCGCCGGCATCCGGCAGGTGCCGCTGCCCGTGATGGTGGGGGACCAGATCCACGCCGAGGGCACGGACGACCTCGCCCTCGAGCTGCCGCTGGCCCTCGCGGCGGGCACCGCGCTGCGCACCTCGCGCCCCTCGCCCGGCGCGTTCCGCAGCGTCTACGCGCAGCTGGCGCGGGAGGGGTACGCCCGGATCCTCTCCGTGCACCTGTCCGGGGAGCTCTCCGGCACCGTGGAGGCTGCACGGCTCGCCGCCGTGGACGCCGAGCGGCCCGTGACCGTGGTGGACTCGCGGACCGTGGGCTTCGCGCTCGGCATGGCCGTGGTGGACGCGGCCGTGGACGCCGGGGTGGGCATGCCCGTGGCCCGGATCCGCGAGCGGCTCGAGGCCACCGTGGACTCCAGCCACGTGCTGTTCACGGTGCCGAGCCTGGAGCAGCTGCGCCGCGGCGGCCGGATCAGCGGGCTCGCCTCGCTGATCGGCACGCTGCTGCACGTGCGCCCCGTCCTGGCCGTCGACGACGGCGCCATCGGCCTCGTGGACCGGCCCCGGTCCGCGGCCCGCGCCGTGGACCGGCTCGTCGAGCTGGCCACCGAGCGCGCCGGGGACGTCCCGGTGCGGATCGCCGTGCACGAGTACGGCGACCCCGAGACCGCCGCCGCCCTCGCCGAGCGGCTCACGCCCGTGTCCACCACGCCGGTCCCCGTGGTGGAGCTGCCCGCCGTGCTCGCCGCGCACCTCGGGCTCGGGGCGCTCGGCGTGGTGGTGTGCCCGTTGGAGTCGCCCACGGGGGGCTCCGGGGACTGACGCCGGCGACGGCTCCTGCACAGGTGCCCGCGACGGGTCGGCCGTCCCCAGGCACGGCCGTCGGCCGCACCGGGGCCGGGGGTCCGGCACAGACTCCCGGCATGAGCCACCCCCACCGCCTCGCCCCGGACGCCCCCGTCGGCGCGCCGCACAGCGCCGACTCCGCCGCCCTCTCCGACGACCCCGCCGAGGACGCCCCGCGTCCGTCCTGGTCCCGTTCCGCAGGCCCCGCCGCGGGCGGGTCCTCCGCGTGGGAGCGCGTGCCCCCGCGCGGGCGCGTCCTGCGCTGGCGCCCCGCCCTCCTGGCTGTCACCGTGCTGCTCGTGGCGGCCGCGGCCTGGTGGGCGGTCGCCTGGCTGACCAGCCCCGCACCGCCGTCCCCGGCGCCCGCCGCCTCGGCCGTCGAGGCCCGGGTGAAACCGGAGACCGCGGGCGGGCCGGACGCGGACGATGCCGCGCCCCCCTCCGACGGTGCCGGACCGGCCGCGGAGCCGTCGGGCGGGTCCGGGCCGGTGGCCGCGCTGCTGCGGGTGCACGTGGTGGGGGAGGTGGAGCGGCCCGGGGTGGTCAGCCTGGCCCCCGGCGCGCGCGTGGCCGACGCCGTGCGGGCCGCCGGCGGGGCGACGCGGGAGGCCCGGACCGAGCGCATCAACCTGGCGGCGCCCCTGGCGGACGGGCGCCAGGTGCTCGTCCCCTCCGCCCGCACCCCGGAGGAGGACCTCGCCCGGGTGGCCGGCGCCCAGGACGGCCCAGGCGCGGCGGAGGCCGGCGCGGCCGGGATTGCGCCGGACGCGGCGGCGTCGGAGCCTGCGGTACCCGCTCGGGCAGGCGGGTCGGGCGGCGCGGGGGCCGGCCCCGTGGACCTCAACGCGGCCGACGCCGTCGCCCTGCAGACCCTGCCCGGCGTGGGACCGGCCACGGCGGAGAAGATCATCGCCCACCGCGAGACGGTCGGCCCGTTCACGGGCCTGCAGGACCTCGACGCCGTCCCGGGCGTCGGCCCCGCCGCGCTGGAGCGGCTGCGGGACCGCGTCACGTGGTGAGCGTCCCGGCCGGCTCCCGGCCGCCGGAGGCCCCCGGGGCCCGGACCGACCCGGCGGCGCGGCGCGGCGACGTCCCCGGCCCCCTCGACGCCCGCTGGGTGCCCGCCCTCCTGGCCTGCCTGACGCTCGGCATCGTCGCCGACGGCTGGGAGGCGGCCACCCGGACGACCGTGGCCCTCGCCTGCCTGGGGGCGGCGGCCGCGGCCGTGCTGCTCGCCGCGCGGGCGCCCACCCCGGACTGGATCCGGGGCGCGGGCACCGCCGTCGCCCTCATCGGCGGGGACGTCCTGCTCGTGGAGGCGCTGCGCCTGGCCATGACGTGCACCCCGGACCCGGGCCGGGCCGCGCCGGTGGCCGCCGTCGTGCTGGACGCCGCCACCGCCTCCGCAGCCGGCGAGCTCGAGGACGTGCTCCTGGGCCTGGCCCGGCACACCGGCGAGGAGCCGGAGCCCGAGCGCATCCTGGCGATGCAGCGGCTCAAGACCGCCCACTACACGGTGTCCGCGCCCCTGCGGGCGGGGGCGCTGCTGGCGGGGGCGGATCCCGACGTCGCCGCGGGGCTGGGGGAGGCAGGCGCCGACCTGGGCGTGGCCTACCAGGTGGTGGACGACGTGCTCGGGGTGTTCGGCGCCCCGGAGCAGACCGGCAAGTCCGCCGACGGCGACCTGCGCGAGGGCAAGGCCACCGTGCTCACCGCGCACGGCCGCCGCGACCCCGCCGTCCGCGCCCTGCTCGACGCCGGCCCCGCCACCCCCGAAGAGCTCGAGGCCGCCCGCCGCGC
>NZ_JANQCJ010000084.1:0-10401 GCF_024723355.1 Micrococcus sp. HG099
GCGTCGGCCCCCCGCACCTCGCCGCGACGCCCGGCCTCGGCGCCCGGCGGGCTCCCCGCCTCAGGCGGGCGCGGGTGGCTTTCGGGGCCGCGGTCCGGGACTATGGTGGTCTCGAAGAAAGGTGCACATGGCTCCGTCGCGTCGTCAGATCCTGCTCACCGGCTCCGCCCTGCTCGGCTCCGGCCTGCTCGCGGCCTGCTCGTCCGAGGGGGGCACCGCGCCGGCGTCCTCGTCGCCGGCCGGGACGCCCGCGCCGTCGTCGTCGAGCGCCGCGCCCGCGGGCCCCGGCCCCGCCGGCGAGCCCGTGGCCTGGCCGAACACGGCCCTCGTGCCGCACCTGTTCTTCCACTCCCTCGTAGTGGACCCGGAGCGCGCGTTCGACGGGGACCACAAGGAGGCCGGCTACCTCGACTTCATGGTCACCATGGACGAGTTCGCCGCGATCCTGCCGCAGCTCTACGCGAAGGGCTACGTGCTCGTCTCCCCGCACGAGCTGTACGAAGTGGGCGAGGACGACGTCGTGCGCCCCAAGACCCTGATGGTGCCGGAGAACCGCACCCCACTCGTGTTCTCCCTGGACGACTGCTCGTACTACCTCTACATGGAGGGGGACGGCTTCGCGGACCGCCTGATCGTGGACGAGGACGGCCGCGTCCGCAACGAGTACACGGACGCGGAGGGCACCACCCACGTGGGCTCCTACGACATGGTGCCGATGCTGGACGACTTCCTCGAGGAGCACCCGGACTTCTCGCTCAACGGCGCCCGCGGCGTGCTGGCCATGACCGGCTACGACGGCGTGTTCGGCTACCGCACCTCCGCCCGCGAGTTCGGGGACAGCCCCACGTTCGACGCGGACGTGGCCGCGGCCACCGAGGTCGCGGACGCCATGAAGGCCACCGGCTGGGAGTTCGCCTCCCACACGTGGGGCCACCGCACCGTGCCGAAGCTCGAGCTGGACGAGCTGCAGCGGGACCTGGAGCTGTGGCACGGCGAGGTGGAGCCCATCCTGGGCCCCACGGACATGATGATCTACCCGTTCGGCGCGGACGTGGCCCGCACGGGCAAGTACGAGGCGGACAACGAGCGCTACCAGTACATGCGCAGCCTCGGCTACCGCTCGTTCTTCCTCGTGGACGGCACCGCGAAGGCCTGGGGCCAGCTCGAGCCCGGCTACTACCGCGGCTCCCGCATCAACGTGGACGGCATCAGCCTCGAGGCGGCCATCTCCGGCAAGCGGCCCGTGCTGGACGAGTTCTTCGACTCCCGTTCCGTCCTGGATCCGGCCCGCCCGGCGTCCATCCGCGGCACGCAGCAGAGCCCGGCCGCGCCTCCGGGTGGCCAGTCGGGCTCGCCGAGCCCGTCGGCCACCGGCTGACACGACGACGGCGCCCCGCGGCTCCGGCGGTCGGCCTGCGGGGCTGACGCGCCCGCCGGAGCGGGGCGTCGGATCGCCGGACCGTCTCCGTCGGCTCAGGCCGCCGGGGTGCGGATGACCTTCTCCACGGACTTGCCTTTGGCCAGCTCGTCCACCACCTTGTCCAGCTGGCGGATCCGCTTCATGAGCGGGTCCTCGACCTCCTGGACCTTCACGCCGCAGACGCTGCCGATGATGAGGTCGGCGTCGTCGGTCACGTCCGCCTGGGCGAAGAAGTCCTCGAAGGTGGTGCCGGCCTCGAGGTGCCGGGCGAGCCCCGCGTCGTCGTAGCCGGTGAGCCAGGAGATCACCTGGTGCAGCTCCTCGACCGTGCGCCCCTTGCGCTCGACCTTGGCGACGTAGTGCGGGTAGACGTCCGCGACGGCGGTGGTAAAGATCCGGTGGCCCATGCGGTCAGGCTAGCGGCGGCGCGCCCCCGGCGCGCGTCGCCGCCGGACCGTCTCCGACGGCTCAGGCCGCGTCACCCGCCCGCCCGGGCGGGACACCCGGGCCCGGATTCGCCACACTGGGAGGCGAGCCGGCCGCGCTGCGGCCCTTCAGACCGTGAGGAGACCAGCATGTCCATCCCCGCCACCGAGGTCGAGGCCCGCTGGAACGAGGCCTCGGAGCCGTTCACCGCCGTCGTCCGCGCCGTGCGCGACTGGGACGCCGCCACCCCGTGCGAGGGCTGGGACGCCCTGGACCTGCTGGACCACGTGGTGGGCGCCGAGCGCGACTTCGCCGCCCGCCAGGGCCGCGAGGTGCCCCTGTTCGACGGCTCCCGGCAGCAGACCGCCAACCAGTGGACCAAGCACTCCGCCGCCCTGTCCGCCCTCGCCGGCGACGAGGAGTTCATCATGAAGCCCATGCACACGGCGCTGGGCGAGATGACCGTGGGCGAGGCCATGATCCGCTTCCACGCGTTCGACCTGATCGTCCACCGCTGGGACCTTGCCCGCTCGCAGGGCGTCGACGAGCGGTTCACGGACGCCGAGATGGACTGCATCGAGGAGTCCCTGGATCTGTTCGGCGACGCCGCCTACACGCCGGGCATCCTGGCGCAGCCGGTCCCCGTGGCCGACGATGCCGACCGGCAGGCCCGCCTGCTCGGCCGCCTGGGCCGCCGGGCCTGAACACCGGCCCGCGCCGTCGTCGGGATCAGGCCGCGAACCGCCCCTGGATCTCGGCCCAGAGCGCTTCCACGCGCCGCTCGATGTCCGCGACGATCTCCTGGAGGCGCTCCCAGTCGGCCTCGGCGGGGTCGCCCACGGGCCAGTCCCGCACCTCGACGCCGGTCCGCTCGCGGCATTCGTCGCTGCAGCCCAGCGAGATCACGTAGTCCGCGGCCGCCAGCAGCTCGGGCGTGACGGGCTTGGGGTATGCCGCGGCCGGGTCCGCGCCGATCTCGCTCAGCACGGGCGCCACGTCGTCGTGGACCTCGGGGGTCGGCCGCGAGCCGGCGGAGGACACGCGCACGGCGTCGCCCGCGCGCTCGGCCAGCAGCGCGGCGGCCAGCTGCGAGCGGCCCGCGTTCTGCAGGCAGACGAAGAGGACGCGGGGGACGCTGGGCTCGACGACGCCGGTGGTCTCCGCCAGCGCCAGCAGCCGGGACTCGGCGAAGTGGATCGCGGTGCTCTCCCGGTGCGTGCGCGGCACCCCGGAGCGGCGCAGCTCCTCGAGCGAGTCCTCGATCTGCCGGTCCACCACGGCCTCCCCGAGCACCGGCCCGAAGCGACGGCGCAGGTCCGCGGCGCCCTGCTGCAGGACGGTGGTGCACACGGCGAGGGCGGCGGTGTCCAGCGGCGCGTCGTCGGCCGTGGGGGCGTGCGGGTACGCACGCTCGATGGTCTCGCTCATGAGACCTCCTCGATGTCCGGGGATGGGGACGGTCCAGGGGGCGGTGCGGCGGGACCGTGGTGACGGCTCCGTCATGACGACCCCACGTTACTCGCGGGTCACCTCCTGGGGGAGAGGGATTCCTGTGCGCAGCGTGTGCCTTTGCTCGGCTGTTGCCGAGGTTCGCCGGGTCAGCCCTCCGGGAGCAGGTCCGCGAGCAGGGCCTCGACGCGGCCGCGGATCTCGTCGCGGATGGGGCGCACGGCGTTCACGCCCTGGCCGGCGGGGTCCTCCACCGCCCAGTCCTCGTAGCGCTTGCCGGGGAACACCGGGCACGTGTCCCCGCAGCCCATGGTGATCACCACGTCCGACTCCCGCACCGCCTCGGTGGTGAGCACCTTCGGGGTGTTCGCGCTCAGGTCGATCCCGGCCTCGGCCATCACGGCAACGGCGGACGGGTTGATCCGGTCCTTCGGCGCGGATCCGGCGGAGCGCACCTCCACGCGGCCGCCGGAGAGGTGCTCCAGCCAGCCGGCGGCCATCTGGGAGCGACCGGCGTTGTGGACGCAGACGAACAGGACGGAGGGGCGGCGGTCGGTCGGGGCGTGCTCGGTCACGGGGTGCTCCTTGCGGTGCGGGCGGGGACGGGGGACGGGACGGTCGGGTCGCCGGGGAACAGGCGGAGTGCGAGCCACCGGGCCACGTACACGAGGCCCACGAGCACGGGCACCTCGATGAGCGGCCCCACGACGCCGGCCAGCGCCTGGCCCGAGTGCACGCCGAAGGTGGCGATCGCCACCGCGATGGCCAGCTCGAAGTTGTTGCCCGAGGCGGTGAAGGCCACCGTGGTGGAGCGGGCGTAGTCCAGGCCCACGGCCCGGGAGGCGACCAGGCCCAGCAGGAACATCACGGTGAAGTACACGAGCAGCGGCAGCGCGATCCGGGCCACGTCCCCGGGGCTGGTGGTGATGGCCTCGCCCTGGAGGGCGAAGAGCAGGACGATCGTGAACAGCAGGCCGTACAGCGCCCACGGGCCGATCCGCGGCAGGAACCGGCCCTCGTACCAGGCCCGGCCCCGCGCCCGCTCGCCGAGCACCCGGGTGAGGAGCCCGGCCAGCAGCGGCACGCCCAGGAAGACGAGCACCGAGACGACGATCGCGCCCACGGAGAAGCCGGCCGACGTCGTCGGCAGCCCCAGCCAGCCGGGCAGCACCTGCAGGTAGAACCAGCCCAGGGCGCCGAAGGCGACCACCTGGAACACCGAGTTCAGGGCCACGAGCACCACGGCGGCCTCGCGGTCGCCGCACGCGAGGTCGTTCCAGATCAGGACCATGGCGATGCAGCGCGCCAGGCCCACGATGATCAGCCCCGTCCGGTACTCGGGCAGGTCCGCGAGGAACAGCCAGGCCAGGGCGAACATCAGCGCGGGCCCGACGATCCAGTTGAGCACCAGCGACGTGCCCATGAGGCGGCGATCGGCGGCGATGCGGTGCGTCTCGTCGTACCGGACCTTGGCCAGCACGGGGTACATCATCACGAGCAGGCCGAGGGCGATGGGCACGGAGACCCCGGCCACCGTGAACGCGTCCAGGGCCTCGGCCAGTCCCGGCACGAGGCGGCCGAGCAGCAGGCCGGCGGCCATCGCGGCGAGGATCCATACGGGGAGCCAGCGGTCCAGGAAGGACATCTCCTGGAGGACGGGCCGCTCCGCGGGGCGCGCGGCGGGGTCGGTCGCGGGGGAGGGGGCGACGGCGCGGGAGGGCATGGGGACCGCCTCGGTGGGGAGGGAAGGGGGCGACGACGGGGCCGTGCGGAGCGACGGCCGTCGGCGCCCACGCTAGCCAGACGTATCGACGTCCGTCAATGTGAGGCGTAGGCTCCGGGGCATGACCGCCTGCTCCGTCCCCGTCTCGACCGCCGCCGCACCCGTCCTCGCAGACGACTGCTGCTCCCTCGCGGACGGGCCGCTGGGCGCCGAGGACGCCGCGGAGCTCGCCGTGCTCCTCAAGGCGCTCGCGGACCCCATGCGCCTGCGGCTGCTCTCGCACGTGGCCGCCCGCGGCTGCGCGGACGTGTGCGCGTGCGACCTCACCGAGGAGCTCGGGATCGCCCAGCCCACGGTCAGCCACCACATGAAGCGCCTCGTGGACGCCGGCCTGCTCACCCGCGAGCAGCGCGGGCGCTGGGCGCACTACACCGCGGTGCCGGAGGCGTTCGCGCGGCTGCGCCGCGTCCTCGACCTCGGCTGAGGGGGTGCGGGCGCGGGCGCCGGCGGGGGAGGATGGCCCCGTCCGATCCCCCCGTCCACCCCCGTCCCAGGAGGCAGTCATGTCCGAGTCCACCGGCTTCAGCGCCGCGGAGAAGGCCGCCATGGCCGAGCGCGCGGAGGAGCTGCGCGCCCAGCGCGGCGGCAAGAAGAAGGCCGACGCCCTGCAGGACCTCATGGAGAAGATCGAGGCCATGCCCGAGCAGGACCGGGCGCTCGCGGTGGCCGTGCACCAGATCGTCACCGAGGTGGCCCCGGAGCTCGAGCCCCGCACCTGGTACGGCATGCCCGCCTACGCGCGCGGCAAGGACGTCCTCATGTTCCTGCAGGTCAGCAGCAAGTTCGACGTCCGGTACACCACGCTGGGCTTCAACGAGTCGGCGGCCCTCGACGACGGCCCCATGTGGCCGACCGCGTACGCCCTCACGGCGCTGAACGACGACGTCCGGGCCCGGATCGCGGACCTCGTGCGGCGCGCGGTGGGCTGAGCGGCAGTGCGGCGCGCGGTGGGCTGACAAGCGGTGCGGCGCGGGTCAGTCCTCGTCGCCCTCGCCGTCGTCGTCCTTCGCGGCCCGCCGCCAGCGGCGAGCGGCCCACACCGTGAGCACGCCGACCGCGAGCCAGCCGACCCCGAGGATCACCCCGTTGAGCACCCCCGGGTGCACGGCGAACGCGCCGAGGGCCACGAGCGAGACCTGGCCGGGGATCACGCCCACCGCGGTGGAGCCGACGAACATGCCGGCGGGCACCCCGAGCGCCCCCGCCCCGAAGTTCACGGGCCAGTATGGCAGCCCGGGCGCCACGCGCAGGGTGAGCAGGGCCAGGAATCCGGCGTCCTCCAGGTGCTCCTCCACCGTGTCCGCGTGCCGGCCCAGCCCGCGCAGGATGACGTCCCGGCCCAGCGCCCGCGCGATCCAGTACGCGCCGATCGAGCCGAGCAGCGCGCCGGCGACCGAGAGGACCGAGCCCTGCACTGCGCCGAACAGCACGCCGCCGGTGAGGGCCATGAGGGTCACGGGGACGGGCGTCAGCGCCACCCCGGCGTAGGCGAGGACGAACACCAGCCAGCTCCAGAAGCCGAACGAGGCCAGGCGGTCGCGCAGGGTGTCGATGTCGGGCAGGCGCACGGAGGTGGCGAGCCAGATGAACAGGGCCACGACCACCACGAGCAGCAGCGTGCGGATCGCCGTGCCGACGGAGCCCGAGGAGCCGCGGCGGTCCGGGCGGGACGAGGCGGCGTCGCTGGGTGGCGCGGCGGAGGAGGGCACCGCCCCACATTACCGGCGCGCCCCGGGGCGGCCCGCGTGTCCGGAGCCGGCCGACTCACACCGGTGTGACTCGTCCACACCTGTGGACAACTCTGTGGAGAACCCTGTGCACGCCGGGGGTCGGGGTGTGGACGGGAGGCTTCAGCCCGTGGACGTCCCGGGCGCGTCGCCGTCGGGGCCGTCGTCGTCGCCCTCGTCCTCGAAGGCGGGGCCGCCGTCGTCCTCCCAGGAGGCCGCGGCGTCGTCATCCTTGACGGTCTGCCGCACCTGGTCGCTCAGCCGCTCCATGCGGGTGTCCAGGTCCGCGGCCACGCGGGCGGCGGCGATGAGCTCGGTGGTGATGTCCGGCGGCACGGCGCCGTCGAACTTGTAGTTGATCTTGTGCTCGAGGGTGGCCCAGAAGTCCATCGCGCTGGTGCGGAACTGCATCTCCACGGTCACGGGGATCGAGCCCGTGGACAGGTGCACGGGCACCTGCACGAGGCAGTGCAGGCTGCGGTAGCCGGAGGGCTTGGGGCGGGAGATGTAGTCCTCCACCTCGAGCACGCGGATGTCCGGCTGGCGGGTGAACAGGCGGAACACCTCGTACACGTCCCGCGCGAAGCTGACGATCACGCGCGCCCCCGCGATGTCCGTGACGTTGCTGCGCAGCGCGTCCAGGTCCATGGACAGGCCGCGGGAGGCGGCCTTGCGGAGGATGGACTCCGGCGTCTTCACGCGGGTGACGATGTGCTCGATGGGGTTGTAGTCGTGCAGGTGCGTGAACTCGTCCCGCAGCACCTCCAGCCGCGCCTCCACCTGGAGCAGGGCGGAGCGGTACTCGAGGTCGAAGCGCTCGACGTCCCGGCGCAGGCGGTCCAGCGCCCCGGCCATCGCCGGCGGCAGGTGCGTCAGCTCGGAGACGGGCGTGCCGCGCAGCGTCTCGATCGCCGTCGACTGCGACGGCTCCTCCGGGTCTCGGTCCTGCTCCATGACGGGAGAGCCTACGGCGGCCGCCTGCGAGTCCGCTGGCCGTCCACAGGGTGCAGGCGGCCGGGGCCGGGCCCGCGGACGGGCTGCGGGCGACGGGCGTCCTTGAGGGCGGCCGCGTCGAAGTCGGCAAGTCCGTGCACGTCCGTCGCGATGTCGGCGAATCGGGGGCGGAGTGCCGCGATGGTCTCGAAGGCCGTCACCACACAGAATCGCCCGGTGAGGTGTGCCGAGCCCGCGCGCCAGACCTCGCGCGATGTGTGCTGGATCTTCATCCGACGCGGGCGAAGGCACGGGCCGCCGCGAGCACCCGAGGACTCGCCGCCGTGGGGTCCTCTTCCACGAGCGTGCAGGCGGGAGAGCGATCCTCGAGCCGTGGGTTCGCTCCCTGGAACCATGCCTGGACGATGGCCGGCGGGTTGCCCGGTTCACGCAGGATGCCGCATACCTGGTAGGCCAGGCGGAGCCGGTGGACCGCGGCGTCCGAGGGGCGGCGCACTCCCTCAGCCCACTGCCGCACCGCGCGCGTCTCCTTCACGCCGCCGAGGTACGCCACCAGCCGTGCCCCGAGGAGGTCCCGCAGGCCGGAGGTCAGGGTGGGGACGTCGAAGGTGACGGAGTCGCGGTAGGAGTCCAGGCCGGGCGACGTCGTGGAGAGGGTCATGGGGCCATCTGAGGCCCACACAGCAGATCACACCAGAGATCCCACGCTGGATCCCACTCTCCATGACAGCATCGATGGCCTCCGCGACGGCGGTCCCCGCGGCTCGGCGGGCCCGCCCGGTCGGCGTCACCCCCCGGTCAGGTGGCGTCGGCCTCGGCGGGGATCAGGACCCGCTCGAGCGTGGTCCGCTCGTCCTCGGCCAGCGCCACCGACCGGCCGGTCTCCGGGTCGACGTGCACGAACACGGCGTCGCACAGCACGCACCGCCGCCCGTCCTGCCAGAGCTCGTGACGCAGCGTGTACGAGCTGGTCCCGATCCGGGTGATCCAGACCTTCGCGGTCAGCTCGGGGCCGTAGACCACGGGCGCCTCGTACTGGACTTCCATCGCGCGCACCACGCGGTGCACGTCCCGGCCGGGTGTCACCCCGGACCAGGCGCGGGTGGCCCGCACCCGGGCCTCCTCGGTGAGGGTGAGCAGCCGCGCGTTGTTGACGTGGCCGTAGCGGTCCTCGTCCGACCAGCGCACCTGGATCTCGGTCTCGAAGGGGACGGGGGCCTCGCGGCCCGTCGCGCCGTCCGTCGTCGTGCGGCCCTGGCCGCCGTCCTGTCCGCCGTCCTGTCCGTTCACGGGGTGAACACCTTTCCTGGGTTGAGGATGCCGTGCGGGTCGAACACGGCCTTGATCTTCTCCTGCAGGGCGTGCTGGGCGTCGCCGAGCTCGTCCCGCAGGAAGGCGCGCTTGAGCAGGCCCACGCCGTGTTCGCCGGTGAGCGTGCCCCCGAGTTCCAGGCCGGCGCGGAACAGCTCGCCGGCGGCCTCCCAGACGTCCGCCGGAATCGACGCCGCGTCCTCGGCGGCGCCGCCCACCTGCGCGGCCTCGCCGAAGAGCAGGATCGGGTGCAGGTTGCCGTCCCCGGCGTGGGCCGTGGTGGGGATGGCGACGCCGGTGCGCGCCTCGATCTCACGGATCCGCGCGAACATCTCGGCCATGCGGCTGCGGGGGACGGCCACGTCCTCCACGAGCGGGGTGCCGAGGCGTTCGAGCGCGGGGAACGCGGTGCGGCGCAGGGCCATGAGGGCCTCGCCCTCGGCGTGGTCCGCGGTGACGGTGACGTCCCCGCCGTGGGCGCGCATGAGGTCGGCCATGGCGGCGCCGTCCTCCTCCGCCCCCGCACCGTCGGCCTGGACCAGCAGGAACGCGCCGGACTCTGGCAGGGCCGCCCCGCGCTCGGGGCCGGCGTAGGCGCGCACAGCGGCGAGGGTGACCTCGTCCATGAGCTCCATCAGCGCGGGCACGTGGCCGGCGCCCGTGATGGCCTCGGCGGCCGCGGCGCCGGCGATGACGTCCGGGAAGAACCCGCCCAGCGTCACCTGCGTCCCGCGCACGGCCGGGCGCAGGGACAGGGTGGCGCCCACGATCACGCCGAGGGTGCCCTCGGAGCCGATCATCAGCGCTGTGAGGTCGTAACCGGTGACGCCCTTGACGGTGCGGTGTCCCAGGCGCATCAGCGTGCCGTCCGCGAGCACCACGTCCAGCCCCAGCACCGCCTCGCGGGTGACGCCGTACTTGGCGCACAGCAGCCCGCCCGCGTTCATGGCGATGTTGCCGCCCACCGTCGAGATGTCCTTGGACGCGGGGTCCGGCGCCCACCACAGCCCGTGCTCGGCGAGCGCGGCGTTCAGCGCCCCGTTGAGGATCCCCGGCTCGACGACGGCCACGCGGTCCGCGGGGGAGACCTCCAGGATCCGGTCCATCCCGGTCATGTCCAGGACGATCTCGCCCGCCCCCGCGACGGCGCCGCCGGCCAGCCCCGTGCCCGCTCCGCGGGTGACCAGCGGGGTGCGGGTTCCGTGCGCGATCCGGCACGCGGCCTGCACGTCCTCCACCGTCCGCGCGCGGACCACGGCCAGCGGCGCGGCGGGGGAGCGATGCCCCGAGCGGTCCGCACGGGCGGCCTCGAGGGCGGTGGGGGAGACGTC
>NZ_JANQCJ010000085.1:0-10398 GCF_024723355.1 Micrococcus sp. HG099
TCCGACGGCTGCCCCCGCCGTGGACCGTGCTGTCCCCGCCCTGGCGACCGCCCGGCCGCCGTCGCCCCCGGCACGGCGGACGGCCCGCCGGGGTGACGCCCCGTCCCGTCGTGGTCCCGGCGCGCCCCTAGAATGGGACGCGGCCGACGGTGGCCCCCGTATGCCACCGATCCCGAAGCCAGACCTCGAAGGAGCACCGTGTCGGAGCCGAACAACATCCTGCTGACCGTGGACGGACAGATGCGGGAGGTGGCGCACGGCATCACCGGCCTGGAGCTCTTCCGGGACCAGTCCACCACCGTCGTGATGCGAGTGGACGGCGTGCTCTGGGACCTCTCCCGTGAGATCCCCGGCGGCGCCTCCGTCGAGTCCGTGGACATCACGGAGCAGGACGGCCTGGACGTGCTCCGCCACTCCACCGCCCACGTCATGGCCCAGGCCGTGCAGCAGCTGCGCCCGGACGCCAAGCTCGGCATCGGCCCGTACATCACGGACGGGTTCTACTTCGACTTCGACGTCGCCGAGCCCTTCACCCCCGAGGACCTGCGCACCCTCGAGAAGATGATGCAGAAGATCATCAACTCCGGGCAGGCCTTCCGCCGTCGTGTGGTCACCGAGGACGAGGCCCGCGCCGAGATGGCGGACGAGCCCTACAAGCTCGAGCTGCTCGGCAAGAAGAACGACGCCGCGACCGCCGGCGAGGGGGCCTCCGTGGAGGTCGGCGCCGGCGAGATCACGATCTACGACAACGTGGACCGCAAGTCCGGCGACGCCGTCTGGTGCGACCTCTGCCGCGGCCCCCACCTGCCTCAGACCAAGCTCATCTCCAACGCGTTCGCCCTCACCCGCTCCGCCGCGGCGTACTGGCTGGGCAACCAGGACAACAAGCAGCTGCAGCGCATCTACGGCACCGCCTGGCCCACCAAGGCGGACCTCAAGGCCTACCAGGAGCGCCTGGCCGAGGCCGAGCGCCGCGACCACCGCCGCCTGGGCTCCGAGCTGGACCTGTTCTCCTTCCCGGACGAGCTGGGCTCCGGCCTGCCCGTGTTCCACCCGCGGGGCGGCATCATCCGCAAGGAGATGGAGGACTACTCCCGTCGGCGCCACACCGAGGCCGGCTACGAGTTCGTCTACACCCCGCACATCACCAAGCAGCACCTCTACGAGACCTCCGGCCACCTCGACTGGTACGCGGACGGCATGTTCCCGCCCATGCAGATCGACGAGCAGCGCGACCCGGAGACCGGCGAGGTCACCCGGCAGGGGCAGAACTACTACCTCAAGCCGATGAACTGCCCCATGCACAACCTGGTGTTCCGGTCTCGCGGCCGCTCGTACCGCGAGCTGCCGCTGCGCCTGTTCGAGTTCGGCGCCGTCTACCGCTATGAGAAGTCCGGCGTGGTGCACGGCCTGACCCGCGTGCGCGGCATGACGCAGGACGACGCCCACATCTACTGCACCCGCGAGCAGATGAAGGACGAGCTCACCACCACCCTGAACTTCGTGCTGGACCTGCTCAAGGACTACGGCCTGGACGACTTCTACCTGGAGCTGTCCACCCGCGACCCCGAGAAGTCCGTGGGCTCGGACGAGATCTGGGAGGAGGCCACCCGCACCCTCGACGAGGTGGCCCGGGCCTCCGGCCTGGACCTGGTCCCGGATCCGGGCGGCGCGGCGTTCTACGGCCCCAAGATCTCGGTCCAGGCCAAAGACGCGATCGGGCGGACCTGGCAGATGTCCACCATCCAGCTCGACTTCAACCTGCCCGAGCGCTTCGACCTCGAGTACCAGGCCCCGGACGGCTCCCGCCAGCGTCCGGTGATGATCCACCGCGCCCTGTTCGGGTCCATCGAGCGCTTCCTGGGCGTGCTCACCGAGCACTACGCCGGCGCCTTCCCGGCCTGGCTGGCCCCCGAGCAGGTCGTGGCGATCCCCGTGGCCGAGGCGTTCGCCGACTACCTCGGCGACGTCGTGAAGCGCCTGCGCGCCGAGGGGATCCGGGCCCGTCTGGATGACTCCTCGGACCGGTTCCCCAAGAAGATCCGCACGGCCTCCAAGGAGAAGGTGCCGTTCGTGCTCATCGCCGGCGGCGAGGACGCCGAGGCCGGCGCCGTCTCCTTCCGCTTCCGGGACGGGTCGCAGGACAACGGCGTGCCCGTGGACGAGGCGATCGAGCGCATCGTGCGGGCCGTGCGCGAGCGTGAGGCGACGCCGTGACCAGGCCCGAGGCCTCGGACGCTGACGCGCGGGACCTCGCCCGCGCGTCGGCTGACGCGTCCGCCACGGACGGGTTCGCGTTGCCCGGCGCCCCGGACGCGTTCGAGCGGTTCTGGAACGCCCACCGGATGGCGTACGTCACCCAGGGCTCGGACCAGGTGAAGGACGAGCACACCTGCCCGTTCTGCGCGGCCCCGCAGCGCTCGGACGAGGACTCCCTCATCGTCCACCGCGGGCGCGCGGCGTACGTGGTGCTGAACCTGTACCCGTACAACCCCGGCCACCTGCTCGTCTGCCCGTACCGCCACGTGCCCCTGTACACAGACACCACGGCGGAGGAGGCCGCCGAGATGGGGGAGCTGACGCAGACCGCCATGCTCGCCCTCGGGCACGCCACCCGGGCCGCCGGCTACAACCTGGGCATGAACCAGGGCTCCGTCGCCGGCGCGGGCATCGCCGCCCACCTCCACCAGCACGTCGTGCCCCGGTGGACGGGCGACGGCAACTTCCTGCCGATCATCGCCCGGACCAAGAACATGTCGCAGACCCTCGGTGAGACCCGCGAGATCCTCGCCGGGGTCTGGGACGAGGCCGCGGCGGACCACGCGCGGCGCCAGGAGGCGAACGCGCGGGCCGCGGCCGAGCGCGCCGGCCGGGGGGACGAGGACCGCCCCTGATGCTGGACCGTCACGCGCGCGGGGCCACCACCCGCGTCTTCACGCCGGTGGCCCGCGCCCTCCTCCGCGCGGGGGTGAGCCCGGACGCCGTCACCGTGGTCGGCACGCTCGGCGTGAGCCTCGGCGCGCTCGTCCTGTTCCCCCTGGGCGAGCTCTTCTGGGGCACCCTGTTCATCACGGCGTTCGTGTTCTCGGACCTCGTGGACGGGATTATGGCCCGCGAGGCCGGGACCACGGGCCGCTGGGGCGCGTTCCTGGACTCCACCCTGGACCGGGTGCAGGACGCCGCGGTGTTCCTCGGCCTGAGCCTGTGGGGCTTCGGGGTCGGCGGCGAGCCGGCGGTGGGCACGCTCGCGGCGGTCTGCCTCGCCCTCGGCATGCTCGTGTCCTACGTGCGCGCCAAGGCCGAGGCCCTCGGCCTCACGGCCAACGTGGGCATCGCCGAGCGCGCCGAACGCCTCGTGGCCGCGCTCGTGCTCGCCGGCCTCACCGGCCTCGGCCTGCCCCCTGCCTTCTTGGCCGCCACCCTCGGGCTGCTCGCCGCGGCCTCCCTCGTCACCGTCGGTCAGCGCGTGGCCGCCGTGCGCAGGCAGACGCGGCGCGCGGCCTGAGCCGCGCCGACCCTCCCAGGAGAGACATGACCCCCGCCGACACCCCGCGCGCCCTCACCCCCGGACTGGGCCTGCACCGCTTCCGCGGCGACATCCAGGGCCTGCGCGCCGTGGCCGTCCTGTCCGTGCTCGTCTTCCACGCGGGCGTCACCGCCCTGCCCGGCGGCTTCGTGGGCGTGGACGTCTTCTTCGTCATCTCCGGCTTCCTCATCACGGGCCTGCTGCTCAAGGAGGTGGACCGCACGGGGCGGGTGGGGCTGGCCGAGTTCTACGCCCGCCGCGCCCGGCGCATCCTGCCGGCGGCCCTGGCGGTGATCGTCCTGACGGTCGCCGCGGGCCTGCTCGTCTATCCGGTCTCGGAGTGGACCCGGCTCGGCTCCGTGGCCGTGGCCTCGGCCCTGAGCGTCGTCAACTGGCTCTTCGCCCGCGAGAGCACGGACTACTTCGCGCAGGAGGAGGCCGCCAGCCCCTTCCAGCACTACTGGTCGCTGGCCGTGGAGGAGCAGTTCTACCTCGTCTGGCCGCTGCTGCTGATCCTGGTGACGGTGGGCGTCGCCGCGCTGCGCCGTCGCGGGGCCGGTGACGCCGCGCCCGACGCCGACGCCGGCGCACGACGACGGCCCTCGGCTCCGGTGGCCGCGCGCCGGGTGCTGCTGGCCTCGGCCGTGATCGGTCTGGCTTCGTTCGTGCACTCCGTCTCGTACTCCGCGTCCGACCCGGGCGCGGCCTACTTCGTCACCACCACCCGCGTGTGGGAGCTCGCGCTGGGGGCCGGGCTGGCCGCGGCGCTCGTCGTGCTGCCCGTCATCCGGCCCGCCGTCCGCACAGTGCTGGGCTGGGCGGGCCTGGGCATGATCGCCGTCTCCCTCGTGCTCATCACGGGGGCCATGGCCTACCCGGGCAGCGTGGCCCTGCTGCCCGTCGTCGGCTCGGCGCTGGTGATCCTCGCCGGCGCCCACGAGGACGGCAGCACCCCCGGGCACCCCGCCCGGCTCCTGGCCACCCGGCCCATGCAGTGGGTCGGCGATCTCTCCTACTCCCTCTACCTCGTGCACTGGCCCGTGCTGACGCTCGCCGCCTGGCGCTTCCCGGACGGCCGGCTGCCGCTGTGGCTCGGCCTGATCCTGGCCGTCGTCTCCGTCGGGCTGGCCTGGGCGCTGCGCCGCTGGGTGGAGGTGCCCGCGATGCACGGGTCCCTGCTGGCCGGCCGTCGTCGGGCGCTGACCCGCGGCGGGCTCGGGATGGCCGCCGTCGCCGCCGCCGGCGCCCTCGTGCTCGCCGCCGGCGCGGCCCTCGCCCCCGCGCGCCCGGGGGAGGAGTCCCCCGTGGCCGGTGCCCGGGCGGTCATGGACGGGCAGGACCCGATGGCCGCGCTGGCGGCCGGGATGCGGATCGTGCCGGACCCGGCGGTCGCGAAGGAGGACCGCTCGCCGGCGCACGTGGCCGGCTGCCAGCTCGGCTACGAGGACGTCGAGCCCGAGGCCTGCGAGTTCGGCGACCCGGACTCCGAGACCGTCATCCTCGTGGTGGGCGACTCCCATGCCAGCCAGTGGACGGCCCCGCTGGAGGTGCTCGCCGAGGAGCGCGGCTGGCGCGTCGTCTCGCACACCAAGGCCTCGTGCGTGGTCACCACGGCGGGCGTGCTGGAGGACGGCGAGCCCTACCCGGAGTGCGACGAGTGGAACCGCGCCCTGCCCGACGTCGTGGACGGGCTCGACCCGGACCTCGTGCTGGTCACGGGCGCCCGGCGGGAGACCGTGGCGGAGGACCCCGCGGCGGCGATGGCCGCGGCGTGGCGGGAGCTGACCCCGGCCGCCGGCCGCCTCGCCGTGCTCATGGACAATCCGCGCTCCGACACGTCGATGCCGCGCTGCCTCGAGCAGCACCGCGACGACCCGGCCGCCTGCGCCTATGGCAAGGCGGAGGGGATCGAGGAGTCCGGCGCCCCGGCGCTGCAGGCGGCCGCCGCCTCGGCCGCGGCGGACCCGCAGTGGGGCCTGGTCGACGTCAACCACCTCGTCTGCCCCGGCGAGGACGCGTGCGCTCCTGTGATCGGCGAGGCGCTCGTGCTCTTCGACACCAACCACTTCACGGCGACCTTCGCGCGCACCCTCGCCCCGGAGCTCGGCGAGCAGATCGAGGCGCTGCTGCCCTGACGCGGCGGTGATCCCGCCCGCCCGGGTGGCCCCGGGCCCGGCGCGGCCCGACTCAGCGGGCGGCGATGGGCGCGACGACGGCGTCCGTCGCCGCCGCGAGGTCGGCGGGGGCCAGCTCGAGGTCGAGGCCGCGCTGCCCGCCGGAGACGTACATGACGGGGGCGTCCAGGGCGGAGGAGTCGAGCAGCACCGGGTGGCGGTGGCGCTGGCCCAGGGGGGAGACGCCCCCGCGCACGTAGCCGGTGCGCCGCTCGACGAGGGCGAGGTCCGCCAGGGCCAGCCGCTTCACACCCAGCACCGCGGCGGCGGCGCGCAGGTCCAGCTGCCCGGACACGGGCACCACGCACGCGGCGAGGCCCCCGTCCGGGGCGGCCACCATGAGCGTCTTGAACATGCGCTCCGGCGGCACGCCCATGGCCCGGGCGACCTGGACGCCGAACCGCTCGCCGCCGGCGTCGAGGTCCACCTCGAACGTATGCAGCGTGTAGGGCACCCCGGCCGTCTCGAGGGCGGCGACGGCGGGGGTGGCGGCCCCGTGCGCCCTGCCGCGGCCGCGTCCGGTCTTCGCCACGGGGCGGCTCAGGCGACGCCGGTCTGCTCGCGCACGTTGCGCTTGATGCGGCCGAGCATGGCGGACATGCCGCGCAGGCGCAGCGGCGTGAGGGCCTTGGCCAGGCCGAGGCGGGAGGGGATGTCCTCGGGCACGTCCACGATCTGGCGGGCGGTGAGCCCGTCCAGGCCCTGGGACAGCACGGAGGCGAAGCCGCGCGTGGTGGGGGCCTCGGGCGGGGCCGTGATGAACAGGCGCACCACCGACTCGGGGCCGGGCTCGTCCTCGCCCTCCAGCTCGACGGCCAGGAACAGGGGGGACTGGCACTCCACGACCTGCTCCATCTCCGCCTCGTGGCCGTCGTAGCGCTCCGGCAGGGCGGGCAGCTCGTCGGCGAACTCGAGCAGCAGCTCGAGCTTCTCGGCGTCGGGCACCCCGGCGAAATCGTCGACGATCTCGGCCAGGGCGGCGGGCACGGCGTGGTTCTGGGTCATGGTGAGCCAGTCTAGTGACAGCGATCGGCCCCCGCCGGGCGGGCGGGGGCCGATCTCGCGTCGCGGTGCGGGGCCGGATCAGCGGGCCGGGGCCGCGCCGGGCTCCTCGCCGACGGCGATGGGCAGGCGCACGCTGTTGCCCCACTCGGTCCAGGAGCCGTCGTAGTTGCGGACGTTCTCGTGGCCGAGCAGGTGCTTGAGCACGAACCAGGTGTGGGAGGACCGCTCGCCGATCCGGCAGTAGGCGATCACGTCGTCGCCGTCCTTGAGCCCGGCGCCGTCGCGGTAGACGGCCTCCAACTCCTCGCGGGACTTGAAGGTACCGTCCTCGTTGGCGGCCTGGGCCCACGGCACGGAGGCGGCAGTGGGGATGTGGCCGCCGCGCAGGGTGCCCTCCTGCGGGTAGCCGGCCATGTGGGTGGTCTCGCCGGTGTACTCGGGGCGGGAGCGCACGTCGATCAGCGGCGTGGTGCCGACGGCCTGGAGCACGTCCTCGCGGGCGGCGCGCTCGGTGGTGTCGTCGCGGGGGACCACGGGGTACTCGCCGCGGGCGACGGTCGGGACCTCGCGGGTGGTCTCGCGACCCTCGGCGATCCACTTGTCGCGGCCGCCGTTCATCAGGCGCACGTCCTCGTGGCCGTAGAGCGTGAACACCCACAGGGCGTAGGCGGCCCACCAGTTGGACTTGTCGCCGTAGAACACCACGGTGGTGTCGCGGGAGATGCCCTTGGAGGCGGCCATCTCGGCGAACGCCTCGGGGCCGATGAAGTCGCGGGTCACCGGGTCGTTGAGCTCGGTGTGCCAGTCGATGCGCTGGGCGCCGGGGATGTGACCGGTGGCGTAGAGGAGGGCGTCCTCGTTGGACTCGAGGACCACCACCCCCTCCTCGCCCACGTGGTCGGCGACCCACTGGGTGCTCACCAGCTTCTCGGGGTGCGCGTACTGGGAGAACTCGGCGGCGGTCTCGGTCATGATGCTGCCTTCTTTCGCGTCGGGGGCGGGCCCGCGGGGCCCGTCGGGTCGGGCGGCACGACGACGGCGGGGTGCCCTGTCCGTGCCCTGCGCGCCAGATTACGGCACATCCGTGTCACGTAAGAGGATAGGGAGGCCTCAGTCGCGGACACGCGAGGTCATACGGGTGCGGGCCCGCGGCGGATAGCATGGCCCTTCAGTCCCCTCCGTCGACCCTGGGAGCGCCCCCGTGGCTCAGATCGTCCACCTCGCCGACCGTTCGCCGCAGGTCACGCCGGACCAGCTGCTGGCCGGCTTCCACCCCTCGTACCGCTTCGGCGAGGTGTCCTTCGACACCTACATCCCGGACCCGGCGCACCCCTCCCAGGCGCAGGCCGTGGAGCGGCTGCGGCGCTTCGCGGCGGCCCTCGGGCGCGGCTCCGGCTCCGGCGGCGGATTCCTCGGCGGCCTGTTCGGCGGCGGGCGCAAGCGCGCCGCGGGTCCGGCGGGCATCTACCTCGACGGCGGCTTCGGCGTGGGCAAGACCCACCTGCTGGCCTCCACCTGGCACGCCGCCCCGGGCCCCAAGGCCTTCGGCACGTTCGTGGAGTACACGAACCTCGTGGGCGCCCTGTCCTTCCGCAAGGCCGTGGACGTGCTCAAGGAGTACACGCTGGTCTGCATCGACGAGTTCGAGCTGGACGACCCGGGGGACACCGTGCTGATGTCCCGCCTGATGCGCGAGCTCGCCGACGCGGGCGTGCACCTCGTGGCCACCTCCAACACCCTGCCGGGCTCGCTCGGCGAGGGCCGCTTCGCCGCGCAGGACTTCCAGCGCGAGATCCAGGTCCTGGCGGAGCAGTTCGAGGTCATCCGGGTGGACGGCGAGGACTACCGCCACCGCGGCCTCTCCGCGGCCCCGGACCCGCTGCCGGACGACCAGGTGGTCTCCACCGCCGAGGCCAACTTCCCGGACGCCGGCGTGCTGGCCGTGGACGACTTCGACGCGCTCACCGCCATGCTCTCCCGCGTGCACCCCTCGCGGTACCGCGAGCTGGTCAAGGACGTGGACGTGATCGCGCTGCACGACGTGAAGACCATCACGGAGCAGGCCACCGCCCTGCGGTTCGTGGTGTTCGCCGACCGGCTCTACGACAAGGACGTGCCCGTGGTCGCCTCGGGCGTCCCGTTCGACGACCTGTTCACGCAGGAGATGATGCACGGCGGGTACATGAAGAAGTACTTCCGCACGGTCTCCCGCATGACCGCCCTCGTCCGGGAGGGCCAGCTGGGCATCGCCGAGGAGAAGTGACCCGTCGGCGCGGCCGGGGGATCCCCGGCCGCGCCGCAGGCCTGTCCGCACGGGCGCCTGACCGCCGGCACGACCGAGGCAGGCACGACCGAGTCCAACACGACCAAGGCCCCCTCCCGGTGGGAGGGGGCCTTCGATGTGGAGCGGATGACGAGATTCGAACTCGCGACCTCCACCTTGGCAAGGTGGCGCTCTAGCCAACTGAGCTACATCCGCATGAGATCAGTCCTCACGGACCGTTCTCCGTGCGCGATACTGGGATCGAACCAGTGACCTCTTCCGTGTCAGGGAAGCGCGCTACCGCTGCGCCAATCGCGCTCGTCCACCTCCGAGGAGGTGGTGAACATGCCGCCACTCCTGGTCGGAGGAGCCTGCGAGGTCGGGACGGGATTCGAACCCGCGTATACGGCTTTGCAGGCCGCTGCCTCGCCTCTCGGCCACCCGACCAGGGGTGAAGGTTGAGCGAGCGGATGACGAGATTCGAACTCGCGACCTCCACCTTGGCAAGGTGGCGCTCTAGCCAACTGAGCTACATCCGCGTGTCGGTGCCGCATTCAGTCGCCCTCTCGGGCTCCTGCACTGCGTTTTCCAACGAGAAAGAACTCTAGGGCATGTCCGCCCGGATGCAAAATCGGCCTCCGGGCGCGTCGTGGACGGCCCCATCCGGCGTCCGCGGCGCCTGCCAGAATGGCTGACCATGACCCAGCCACGCCTCGCGCACCAGACCCCCCTCGGGCGCATGTACGCGCGCTCCCTCACGGGCCTGCCCGAGGTCCCGTCCATCACCACGGTGATCGGCATGGAGCGCACGGACCTGGACGGGTGGATCGGCTGGATGGCCGCCCAGTCCGTCACCCAGGATCCGCGCCTGGCGGAATCCGTGGGCTCGGCGGCCCGGCTCAAGCAGGTGGCCCGCCAGTCGGCGGACGCCGCGGCGCGCTACCGGGACGCCGCCGCGGAGCGCGGGGACCGCGTGCACGACTACGCCGAGCAGGTCGCCCAGCGCGCGCTGGGCAGGCCCCACACGCTGGCCGAGACGCGGGCCAAGCTCATCGAGCACGGGGAGGGCGCCTACGCCGACCGGTTCGACGAGTGGTGGGACCTGTACGACGTGCGCCCCCTCGCCGCGGAGATCACGGTGTGGAACCACACGGTCGGCTACGCCGGCACCCTGGACCTCGTGGCCCGGATCGGCGGGCGGCTGTGCCTGATCGACTACAAGACCAAGGGCACCGGCCGCGACGGCCGGGTCAAGGCCCTCGACCCCAAGGTCGTCATGCAGCTCACCGCGGGCCTGAAGGCGGAGGAGTCCCTCGTGGACGCCGAGGCCGGGACGTGGGAGGAGTGGCGGCACGGCCAGGCGGAGATGCTGCTCGGCGTCGCGCTGGGGGAGACCGAGGTGGCCGTGCACCAGGCCAACCCGGGCGTGC
>NZ_JANQCJ010000086.1:0-10266 GCF_024723355.1 Micrococcus sp. HG099
GTCCTACGCTGAGCAGCAGCCGGCGCCCGCGTACGGCGGCGACGCCGGGCACGGCCAGGACGGCTACGCGCCGGCCGGGTACGCCCGGGCGCCGGGCCACGGCCGGCCCGCCTACGGCTTCGGCGCCCCGCTGGCGCCCGGCCAGACGGAGGGCACCGGCCGGTCGGTGGCCTCGATGATCCTGGGCATCGTCTCGATCGTCGGCGGCTTCACCCTGGTGGTGCCGCCGATCGTCGGCGTGATCCTGGGCCACCTGGGCCTCAAGCGCGAGCCCAACGGCCGCGGCATGGCCATCGCCGGCCTGGTCATGAACTACCTGTCCCTGGCGTTCGTGCTGCTCGGCGTCGTCCTGCTGACGATCCTGGTGGCCGCCGGCATGGCGGCCAGCGAGTACTCCACCTACTGACGCCGCGCCCGGCCGCGCGCTGCGGCTCAGCCGGCCAGCAGCAGCTCGAGGTGTGCGGCGAGGGCGAGCAGGGCGCCGGAGGTGCCGGGGCGGCCGATCAGCTGCACGGACCAGCTCAGGCCCCGCTCGTCCCGGAGCACGGGCACGGACGCGGCCGGCAGGCCGAGCACGTTGACCATCGAGGTGTACGGCGTGAACGCGCACTGCGCCGCGTAGTTGTCCTCTGGCTCCATCGCCAGGAAGTGGCCCACCGGCGGCGGCGCGGCGGCCAGCACCGGCGTCATCACCACGTCCACGGCCGCGAACTGCCCCCGCACCCCGCGCGCCCACGCCTCGAGCCGCCGGACCGCGTCGTCGATCTCCTGGCGCCCCGCGGACCGGGCCGTGCGCAGGAAGTGCGCGGCGATCGCGCCCACGCGCTCCTCGGCGTCCTCCGGCAGCGGGGCGCGCAGCAGTCCCGACGTCCACACCGTGCGGAAGTCCCGGTGGTACTCCTCGCCGTAGGCCGGGTGCAGGTCCTGCACCGCGTGCCCGCCCGCGGACAGGGCGGCCGCGGCCTTGGTCAGCGCCGTGACCGCCGGCCGGGCCAGGGTGATCGGCACGTCCGGGGCGAACGGGGAGGCCGTGGTCACCCCGATCCGCCGCCCCTCCACGGCGCCGCCGGCCCGGGCGGTCTCCACCGTGCGGCGCAGGTCCGCCAGCACGCGGCCGGGCAGCCCCTCGGGGGTGAGCAGCTCGTCGTAGAGCAGGGCCGCGTCCTCCACCGTGTGCGCCAGCGGCCCGGAGACCGTGAGGTTGCGGACCGTGTCCGCCGGCTCGTCCACGGGCAGCTCCCCGCGGCCGGGCTTGAAGCCCACCAGCCCGCACGCGGCGGCCGGGATGCGGATGGACCCGCCCCCGTCCGAGCCCGGCGCGAACGGCAGGATCCCCGCGGCGACGGCGGCCGCGGACCCGCCGGAGGAGCCGCCCGGCGTGCGCGCGGGGTCCAGGGGGTTGCGGGCCGGCGCGGAGACGAGGTTCTCCGAGTAGGAGTCGAGCCCGAACTCCGGGACGGTCGTCTTGCCCAGGGTCACCGTCCCGGCACCGACCAGCCGGCGCACCAGCGGGGCGTCCTCCTCCGCCGCCGGGGCGCCGGCCAGCAGGGCGGAGCCGTGCCGCGTGGGCAGGCCCCGCACGTCCGTGAGGTCCTTGTAGGCCAGCGGGAGGCCGTGCAGGGAGGCGCGGGCGCCGTCGTCGTCCAGCTCGTCCGCGCGGGCCAGCGCGCCCTCGGGGTCCAGGAGCGTGAACGCGCCGAGGCCGGCGTGCCGCTCCGCGGCGTCGAGGGCGGCCTGCGTGACCTCGCGGGCGCTCAGCTCCCCGGCCGCCAGGGCGTCCCGCAGCTGCACCGCCGTGCGGTCCAGCAGGCGGGCGGGGGCGGCGGGGGCGGGCGCGTCGTCGTGGGGAGTCAGCATGCGGCCGAGCCTAACGGGCGGGCCGGACGCCCCGCCGGGACGGGCGGTGCACGCCGGACGCCGCCCGCGTTCACCGACCGTGGACTCTTCCTGCGGCGGCCGCCCCGGTGGCTACGCTGAGGCCATGAGCGCTTTCGAGACCGTGAATGTGAACGAGATCCCCGCGGACGCGGCCATCCTGGACGTCCGCGAGGACGACGAGTGGGCCCTGGGCCGCGCCGCCGGCGCGCAGCACCTGCCGCTCGGCCAGCTGCCGGACCGCCTCGAGGAGCTGGACCCGGACACCGACTACTACGTCATCTGCCGCACCGGCGGCCGGTCCGCCCGCGCCGCCGAGTTCATGGTGGGCCGCGGCTACACGGCCATCAACGTGGCCGGCGGCTCCGGTGCATGGCTGGAGGCCGGCAAGCCCATGGAGGCCGACGGCGGCGCCGAGCCCACCGTCAAGTGACCCGCGACGACGCCGCGCCCCTCGGGCGCTGCACCTTCCTGGGCCCCGCGGGCACCTTCACGGAGGCCGCGCTGCGGGCCGTGCCGGGCGCCGAGCAGGCCGAGCTGATCCCCGCCACGTCCGTGCCGGCCGCGCTCGCGGCCGTCCGGGCCGGGGCGGCCGACCACGCCATGGTGCCGATCGAGAACTCCGTGGAGGGCGGCGTGAGCGCCACCCTGGACGACATCGCCTCGGGCGACGACCTCCAGATCCTCCGCGAGGAGCTCGTGCAGATCAGCTTCGTGCTGGTGGGCCGGCCCGGCGTGGAGCTGGCGGACGTGCGGCGCGTGTCCACGCACACCCACGCGTGGGCGCAGGTGCGCGGCTGGGTCGAGGCGAACCTGGCCAGCGTCGAGTACACGCCCTCCGGATCCACCGCCGCCGCGGCGCGGGCCCTCGCGGACGCCGAGCCCGGATCCGAGCCGTTCGACGCCGCCGTGTGCGCCCCACTCGTGGCCGAGCAGACCGGCCTGCCCGTGCTGGCGCGGGCGATCGAGGACGTCACGGGCGCGGTGACGCGGTTCGTGCTGGTGGGCCGGCCGGGCCCGCTGCCCGCGCACACCGGCTCGGACAAGACCACGCTGACCGTCCCCCTGCCGGACGACCATCCGGGCGCGCTCCGGGAGATCCTGGACCAGTTCGCGACGCGCGGGATCAACCTCTCGCGCATCGAGTCCCGGCCGACCGGCGAGGGGATGGGCAAGTACTTCTTCTCGATCGACCTCGAGGGGCACCTCGCCGAGGAGCGCGTGGCCGCCGCGATGGGCGCGCTGCACCGGATCTTCCCCGGCGTGCGCTTCCTGGGGTCCTACCCGCGGGCCGAGCACCGGCCCGTGGCCGTGCGTCGGCACACCTCGGACGACGCCTACCGCGCCGGCCGCGCCTGGGTCGACGGGCTCCTCGCCCGCTGACCCCGCGCTGTCCCCGTCCGGCACTTTCGTGTGGGAAGCGGGAGCCTTGCGAACCACTTTTGTGCGGGAAACGGGGCCTCCCGTTTCCCGCACAAAAGCGAGTGGGGAGCCTCCCGTTTCCCGCACGAAAGCGGGTGGGGTCAGATGTGGGGCGCCGGCTCCGGGACGGGGGCGGCCTCGGAGCGGCCGTCGTCGTGCACCGAGGCCTCCTTCTCGTCCACGAGCATCACCACGAGCGAGTCCGGCTGCACGCGGGCGTCGAGGGCCACGATGTCCCCGGTCGCGTCGCCGTCGAGCTGGGACGGCATGGGGTCCGCGAACTCCACCTTCACGCGCTGGGCCTGCTCGGTGTGCATCACCGGGATCTTCGCGCCGTGGCGCGTCACGGTCTTCGCCGCGATCCGCGCCCAGTCCAGGGCATGGCGGGGGGAGAGGACCAGGACGTCCAGCAGGCCGTCGTCGAGCTTGGCCTCCGGCAGCAGCTCCACGCCGCCGGTGAGCATGCCGCAGTTGGCCACCATCACCGTGCGCACCTTGAACCGGCGGGACGCGCCGCCGTCGAGGGAGATGGACACCTCGTGGCGCTTGCCGCGCAGGTGGCGCATGCCGGCCTCGCTGTACGCGAGCCAGCCGGCCACGTCCTTCAGCTCGTCCTTGGTGTCGCCCATGATGTCCGCGTCGTAGCCGGCGCCGCCGATCACCGTGAACGTCTGGCGGGTGACGTCGCCCTCCTCGTGCGTGAAGCGCACGTCCACCGTGTCGATGCGCCGCTGGCGGCCCGTCAGGGCGATCCGCAGGCACTCCTCGATGTCGTTGATCGGCAGGTCCAGGTTGCGCGCCAGCAGGTTGCCCGTGCCGAGGGGGACCACTCCGAGGGCCACGTCCGTGCCGGTCAGCTGCTCGGCCACGGTGCGCACTGTGCCGTCCCCGCCCGCGGCGATCACCAGGCGCACGCCGGCCTCGAGGGCGTCCTTGGCCATCTGCGTGCCCGGATCGTCCTCCTCGGTCTCCAGCACGAGCACGGAGCCGAGGCCCTCACGGTCCGCCATCGCCTCGAGCGCGCGCCGGACCTCGTCCGCGCGGGCCTTGATGGGGTTGAGCACCAGGGCGATCTCCTGGCGCGGCCGGTCCACGCCCGGCAGCTCGCCGAGGCGGCGCTGCGCGGCGTCGAGCCGGTGCTCGACCGCGTCCAGCTGCCCGCGCGTGCGCTCATGGCGCTCGGCGAGGCCGCGATGCCGCACCGCCAGGACGATCACGGCGACCGCCAGCACGGCGCCGAGCACCAGTGCGGCCAGGGCCATCCACCACTCAGCAGTCATGCCTTCAGTCTAGGGTCCGGCGCGGACGCGCGACCCGTTGCGCGGCGCCCGGCCGCTAGGCTGAAACCCGTGATCGACGTCAAGGACCTCATCGAGCAGCCCGAGAAGTACCGCGCCTCCCAGGAGGCCCGCGGGGAGGACGCGTCCCTGGTGGACCGCATGGTCGAGGCGGACGCCTCCCGCCGCGCGTCGATCACGGCCTTCGAGGAGCTGCGCGCCGAGCAGAAGGCGTTCGGCAAGAAGGTCGCCAAGGCCCAGGGCGAGGAGAAGCAGGCGCTGCTGGCCGAGGTGAAGGACCTGGCCGCGCGCGTGAAGGAGGCCGAGGCCGCCGCCGGCGCCGCCGAGGCGCGCGTCGCCGAGCTGCAGCGCGGCTTCCCGAACCTCATCATCGACGGCATCCCGTCCGGCGGCGAGGACGACTTCGTGGTGGTCAAGGAGGTCGGCGCCCCGCGCGACTTCGCGGCCGAGGGCTTCGAGCCCCGCGACCACCTGGAGCTGGGCGAGCTGCTCGGCGCGATCGACATGGAGCGCGGCGCGAAGGTCTCCGGCGCCCGGTTCAGCTTCCTCAAGGGCGTGGGCGCGCGCCTCGAGCTCGCCCTCATGCAGATGGGAATGGACCTGGCGCTGGAGAACGGCTTCGTGCCCGTCATCCCGCCCACGCTGGTGCGCCCCGAGACCATGCAGGGCACCGGCTTCGACGTGGAGCACGACGACGAGATCTACCGCCTCGAGCGCGACGACCTCTACCTCGTGGGCACCTCCGAGGTGGCCCTCGCCGGCTACCACGCGGACGAGATCATCGACGTCGACGCCCCGGTCCGCTACGCCGGCTGGTCCACGTGCTACCGCCGCGAGGCCGGCTCCGCGGGCAAGGACACCCGCGGCATCATCCGCGTGCACCAGTTCAACAAGCTCGAGATGTTCGTCTACGCGACCCAGGAGGACGCCGAGGCCGAGCACGCGCGCCTGCTGGAGTGGGAGGAGCGGATGCTCGCGGCGATCGAGGTGCCGTACCGCGTGATCGACATTGCCGCCGGTGACCTCGGCCTCTCCGCCGCCCGCAAGTTCGACTGCGAGGCGTGGGTCCCCACGCAGGGCACCTACCGCGAGCTGACCTCCACCTCGAACTGCACCACCTTCCAGGCGCGCCGCCTGAACATCCGTGAGCGGGTGCGGCAGGAGGACGGCGACGGCGGGGCCCGGCGCGGCGGCACCCGCATGGTGGCCACCCTCAACGGCACGCTGGCCACCACCCGGTGGATCGTGGCGATCCTGGAGAACCACCAGAACGCGGACGGCTCCGTGACCGTGCCGGCCGCGCTGCGCCCGTACCTCGGCGGCATGGAGCGGTTCGAGCTGGTCTGAGCGGACCGGCCCGGGGCCGGCGCCGTCGGCGTCGCCGTCGAGGCCGGCCCCGCTGCGCCCCGCCCGTTCACCCGCGCGTCGCCGTCGTGTCCGGGGACTCTGGTCTACTGGACCCATGGAGAAGAAGCTCGTGTGCCTGGACGTGGACGGAACGATCGTGGACCATGACGGCCACCTGCACGAGCCGGTGCGCGAGGCCGTGAAGGCCGTCGTCGCCGCGGGCCACCACGTGGTGATCGCCACCGGCCGCTCGCGCGGGGCCACGCTGCCCGTCGCCCAGTCCCTCGGCATCGAGGCCGGGTACATGGTCTGCTCGAACGGCGGTGTCACCCTGCGCCTGGACCCCGCCCTTGAGGACGGCTACGAGGTGACGGACTGCCGCACCTTCGACCCGCGCTCCGTGCTCTCCCAGCTGCGCAGCCGCCTGCCCGGGGCGAAGTACGCGGTGGAGGTGCCGGACGGCTCGTTCCTGTCCACCGAGCGGTTCCAGGACATGAGCTTCGGCGTGGCCGCCGAGGGCACCACCTTCGAGGAGCTCAAGAACACGACGGCGGTGCGCCTCGTCGTGTTCTCCACGGACTCCTCCGCCGAGGAGTTCGGCCGCGCCGTGGAGGGCATCGGCCTGTCCGGCGTGACCTACTCCGTGGGCTGGACGGCCTGGCTGGACGTGGCCGCCGCGGGCGTCACCAAGGCGTCCGGGCTCGAGGCGCTGCGCACCGTGCTGCACGTGGCCCCGGAGCACACGGTGGCCGTGGGCGACGGCCGCAACGACCTCGAGATGCTCGCCTGGGCCGGCCGCGGCGTGGCCATGGGCCAGGCCGTGCGAGAGGTGAAGGAGGCCGCGGACGAGGTCACGGCGTCGGTGGACGACCACGGTCTCGCGGACGTCCTCTGGTCGCTCGTCCCGGAGGCGGACCGCCCGGAGGGCGTGCGCGTCCAGGAGCCGGCGGCGGCCTGATGCTGAGGCGGGCCTGGTCCGGCCTCGTGGGACCGCTGGGCGCGGCTCGCTCGGCGGGCGTGGTCGGTGCCGCGACGGCGGCCGGGTTGGTCGCGGGCACGGAGACCGCCGCTCGGTGCGGGCCGGGCGTGGGCGCCTTCGTCGGGGTGACGGCGGTGGACCTGGTGGGCGGGATGGTCGCGTTCCAGCTGCGGCCGACGCGGGAGCACTACGCGCGGACGTCGCTCTCGCGGCGCATGGCGCTGGCCGCGGCGCACGTGCAGTGCTTCGCTCTGCCGATCGTGGGGGAGGGCACGTGGAGTGCCGCCGCGGGGCGCTGGGCCGGCGTCGTGGCGTCCACCGCGCTGCTGCAGTGCGCCGTGCCGGCGGCGCATCGGCGCCCGGCGGGCCTCGTGCTCGCCGCCGGGCTGACGGCCGCCGACGTCGCCCTGGCGGGTCCGCGCCAGCGCTGGCTCGGGCCGGTGTGGTTCACCAAGCTCGTGGCCGGGCACGCGACGCTGCCCGACCCACGCTGACCCGCCCGGCCCTCGCGCGGGTTTTGGCCCCGCCCGCTCAGCCCTCCTCGGCGAGGGCGAGGAGCCGGGCGGCGGCCGGCCGGCAGGCGTGCTCCTCGTTCCAGTAGGCCCGCTGCACGGCCTGCGAGACGGCCTGCGCCGTGATGCCGAGGGCGTCCGCGGCCGGCTTCTGCTGGCCCCGCACGCCGGGCACGAGCAGGTCGAGCACCGCCCACTCGGCGTCCGTGCGGCTCCACACCAGCTGCCCCACGAGCCGCAGCACGGCCTCGGCCTCCGCCGCGGCCTGCGCGTCGGCACCGCGCACGGCCAGCGGGATCCGGGCGGTGGACACGGCCGCCGCCTCCACGGCCCGCCGCGCGTGGGCGAGGGCGGGGCCGGCGGCGTCGTCGAGCGATCCCGACGACGGCGCCCCGTCCGTCCCGTCCGCCCCGCGCAGCGCGCCCACGCCGATCCCCACGTTCCACCGGCGCTCGCGCAGCGCCCGCAGCGCCACCTCCACCGCGGCGGCCGGGTCCGTCACGGCGCCGATCAGCTCGTCGCCCACGGCGCGCTGGAACGGCAGCGCGACGGCGCCCGCCAGCCCCGGGGCGTCGCCAAGGGAGCGCAGGAACGCGTCCACTCGGTCCCCGGCGTCGAGGGTGTCCCGCTGGTTGATGGTGAGCACGAGCATGGTGCCCGATTCTGCCAGGGCTCAGGGGCCCGGACGTCGAGCGGGAACGCAGATGGCCGGTATGGCGCCGTGGATCGGCGTCATACCGGCCATCTGCAGGACAGCTCGGGTGAGCGGGCGGCGGCGCGGCGCAGCGAGCGCGGCACCGCCGGCTCGGGTCGGCCCCGAGGCGCCGGGCGTCAGCGGCCCTGCGGCACGTCCTTCTCCTCGCCCTCCTCGGTGGCGGGGCTGGGGTCCTCGGTCTCGACGTCGCGGCCCTGGGGCTCGTCGGTCGGGGAGTGCTCGCCGGCGGCGTCGAAGCGGGCGATGGACGCCTCCAGCTCGGCCTCGGCGTCGGCGCGGCCCTGCCAGCCCTCGGCCTTGACCCACTTGCCGGGCTCGAGGTCCTTGTAGCGGGTGAAGAAGTGCTCGATCTCCTGCTTGAGCGACTCCTCGATGTGCTCCAGCTCGGTGATGTGGTCGAAGCGCTTGTCGGCCGGGACGCAGAGCAGCTTGGCGTCGCCGCCGCCGTCGTCGGTCATGTTGAAGACGCCCACGGGGCGGGCCTCCACGACGCAGCCCGGCACCAGGTCGAAGCCCGGCAGGAGGACCATGGCGTCCAGCGGGTCGCCGTCCTCGCCGAGGGTGTTCTCGAAGTAGCCGTAGTGGGTGGGGTACTGCATCGAGGTGAAGAGCACGCGATCCAGGCGCAGGCGGCCGGTCTCGTGGTCGAACTCGTACTTCACGCGGGAGCCCGCGGGGATCTCGATGGTGACGTCGTGCGGCATGACTCTCCTTCGGTGGGACTGCTCTTGGGCAGGGCGCCGGACCGCGGCGGTGCGCGGCACGGCGGGACTGGGTCCCAGCCTACCGGCGCGCCGCCGTGTTGCCGCCGCGTGGACGACGACGACGCGCGGCCCGGGTCAGCCCCGCTCGGCGCCCGTGCGACGGGTCAGGACGACGCCGCCGGCCACGGCGAGCAGGCCGAGGGCGCCCAGGGCCCAGGCCCAGGGGGAGGCGCCGCGGCGGCCTCGTCGGGGAACCGCTCGCGGAACTGGGCCGCCGTCGTGAGGAATCCGGGTCCGGCCTCCTGCGGCAGCCCGGTCACGTCCCCGTCGGCGAAGTCGTCGGTGCCCAGGCGGTGGCCGATCTGCTCATGGCGGGCGTGCGAGGCGAGCGTGTCCGTGGCGGGGCCGGGGAGCAGGAGGGGCGCCTCCGCGAGGCTCGACCCGCCCGTGATCGGGGTTCCGGCCGCCTCGTAGCCATGGAGGGCGCGCGTGGTCCGGGTGGTGAGGTGCTCCGTGAGCTGGGCGGCGTCCTCGCAGGCGGGCGGGGTGTCGCAGGAGGGCTGGCCGTCGGAGACGAGCACGGTGGTGCCCTTCTCCTTCTCCTCGAGGGCGTCGGCGGCCTGCTGGAGGGCGGCGCTGACCGGGGTCTCACCGGGGGCGGCCCGGATGAGGTCCTTCGTGGCGGCCTTGGCGGCGTCCACGCGGGTGGTGCCGGAGGCGTCCGCGTCGGCGTTGAGCATGGAGCCGGAGTGATCCATGACGACGACGACTGGCTGCTGGCGGGCCTGACCGGCCGCCGGCGCCGACGTCGGGGCGGCCAGCGCCGGCGCCCCGGCGAGGACGGCGGCGGACAGGCAGAGGCCGAGCGATCCGGCCACGGCGGCGAGCGGGGCGGGGGCGGTGCGAGGGTGCGTCATGGTCTCTCTCCCGGTGGGGCGGGGTCCGAGTGGGCCGGACCTCGTGCGTTTGCAATCGCAAAGCTACCCGATGTGTTCGCGTTTGCAAACACATGCGAGGATGTCCCCCGTGAGTGACGAGCATCTGGAGCAGCAGAGGACGCTGTACGGCGCCCCCCTGGCCGAGCGGTTCACGGGCGTGCGCGAGGCCTACGGCCTGAGCCAGCGCGCCCTGGCCCAGACCCTGGGCCTGTCCGCCCCCATGCTGTCCCAGCTCGCGAGCGGGCAGCGCATCAAGATCGGCAGCCCGGCCGTCTACGCCCGTCTCGTGATGCTCGAGGAGCGCGCGGGGGAGCCGGACCCGGCCGCCGTCCTCGCCGAGGTGCGCGACTCCGAGCCCGTGCTGACCTCGCAGTCGTTCGCCGCCTCCCCGGAGGCCGACCTGCCCGCCCGGCTCGCGCGCCTGGCCGGGCCCGCGGGGCTGCGGGCGGCGGAGTCGGCGGCCCGCGCCGCCGGGG
>NZ_JANQCJ010000087.1:0-10185 GCF_024723355.1 Micrococcus sp. HG099
GGCGGGACCTGCCCGCCCCGCCCCGGGGCCGTCCCCGCGGCACCGTCCCGACGCCGGGCCCCTCGGCTCCGCCGTCCGTCTCGCCGGGGCCGAGCCCCGCCGTCGCACCGCACCGCCACGACGCCGCCGCGGGCCTGCTGCGCGTCACCGGCCATCTGCCGCCCACGCTGGACGGGGTCGAGCTCACCGGCCGGCACGCCGAGATCCTCACCCTCCTCGCGTGGCACGGCCCGGGCCTGACCGGCGCCGAACTCGAGGTCGCGCTGTATCCGGAGGAGACCGCCGGGCACCGGCCCGCGCCGGGCGACGCCCCCGCCCGAGCCATCTCGCTGCGCGCCGAGGTGCATCGACTCCGCCGGGCGCTGCAGGACGCGGGGGCGCCGGTGGCGCTGCTGTCCCGGCCGTACCGGCTCGTGGGGGAGGTGCACGCGGACCTGCTGTGCGCGCGGGAGGCGCTGCGCGCCGGGGATCTGGACCGTGCGCTGCACGCGGCGGCCGGGCCGGTGCTGCCGCGGTCGGTGTCCCCCGGTGTCGCCTCGATCCGGGCGGAGCTGGGGGAGGCGCTGCGCGAGGCCGTCGCCCAGGACGCGGATGTCGAACAGCTCTGGGCCTACCTGGGCCGCCCTGAGGCCCGCGACGACGTCGAGCTCTGGGGTGCCGCCCTGCGTCTGCTGCCGGCGGACTCGCCGCGGCGCGCGCTCGCCGTGGCCACGCTCGAGCGGATCGAGCGGGACCTGGCCTGACCCGGCCCGCCCCTCTTCCGCGCCCGACTGCAACCTTCGTGCAACCTCCTTGTGACTAGGGTCACAGCCACGGCAGGGCGCCACCCGGCGTCGAGGCAACCGCAGGCAAAGGAGCCAGCACCATGACCGTCTACGCATTCCCGGGCACCGAGGGGGCCAAGGTCGAGTTCAAGTCCCGCTACGAGCACTTCATCGGCGGTGAGTGGACGCCCCCGGTCAAGGGTCAGTACTTCGAGAACGTCACGCCCGTGACGGGCAAGGTGTTCTGCGAGGTCGCCCGCGGCACGTCCGAGGACATCGACGTCGCCCTTGACGCCGCCTGGAAGGCCGCCCCGGCCTGGGGCGCCACCTCGGCGGCCGAGCGGGCGCTCGTGCTGCACCGCATCGCGGACCGCATGGAGGAGAACCTCGAGATGCTGGCGGTCGCGGAGACGTGGGACAACGGCAAGGCCGTCCGGGAGACCCTCAACGCGGACGTCCCGCTGGCCATCGACCACTTCCGGTACTTCGCCGGCGCGATCCGCGCGCAGGAGGGCGGCCTGTCCCAGGTGGACGAGGACACCGTCGCGTACCACTTCCACGAGCCGCTCGGCGTGGTCGGCCAGATCATCCCGTGGAACTTCCCGCTGCTGATGGGGGTGTGGAAGCTGGCGCCCGCGCTGGCCGCGGGCAACGCCGTCGTGATCAAGCCCGCCGAGCAGACCCCGGCCTCGATCATGGTGTTCATCGAGCTGATCGCGGACCTGCTGCCGGCCGGCGTCGTCAACGTGGTCAACGGCTTCGGCCTCGAGGCCGGCAAGCCGCTCGCGCAGTCGCCGCGCATCCGCAAGATCGCGTTCACGGGCGAGACGACGACGGGCCGGCTGATCATGCAGTACGCCTCGGAGAACATCATCCCGGTGACCCTGGAGCTGGGCGGCAAGTCGCCCAACGTCTTCTTCGAGGACGTCATGGCGAACGACGACGCCTACTGGGACAAGGCGCAGGAGGGCTTCACCCTGTTCGCGCTGAACCAGGGCGAGGTCTGCACGTGCCCGTCGCGTGCGCTCGTGCAGGAGTCGATCGCGGCGAAGTTCCTCGACGCCGTCGTGGAGCGGACCTCGCGCATCGTCACCGGCAACCCCCTCGACACGGACGTGATGATGGGCGCCCAGGCCTCCAACGACCAGCTCGAGAAGATCACGTCCTACCTGGACATCGGCCGTCAGGAGGGCGCCGAGGTGCTCATCGGCGGCGCCCGCGCCGAGATGGAGGGCGAGCTGGCCGGCGGCTACTACGTGCAGCCCACGATCTTCCGCGGGGACAATTCGATGCGCATCTTCCAGGAGGAGATCTTCGGGCCGGTGGTCTCGACGACCACGTTCACCGACTTCGACGACGCCATGCGGATCGCCAACGACACGCTCTACGGGCTCGGCGCCGGCGTGTGGTCCCGGAACGGCAACACCGCCTACCGCGCGGGCCGGGCGATCCAGGCCGGCCGCGTGTGGGTGAACAACTACCACGCCTACCCTGCCCACGCCGCGTTCGGCGGGTACAAGTCCTCCGGCATCGGCCGTGAGAACCACCTGATGATGCTCGACCACTACCAGCAGACCAAGAACCTGCTCGTCTCCTACTCCGAGGACAAGCTCGGGTTCTTCTGAGCCGACGCCGGCACTGCACGCCCCCTCCCCACTCCACGAAAGGTGATCCCCCATGACCACGATGAAGGCAGCCGTCGTCACCCAGTTCGGCAAAGAGGCCGACGTCAAGGAGGTCGAGCGTCCGACGCCCGGCCAGCATCAAGCGCTCGTGAAGCTCATCTCCTCGGGCGTCTGTCACACGGACCTGCACGCGATGGAGGGCGACTGGCCGGTGAAGCCGACCCCGCCGTTCATCCCGGGCCACGAGGGCGTGGGCATCGTCGAGGAGGTCGGACCCGACGTCGAGAACCTCAAGGTCGGGGACATGGTCGGCAACGCGTGGCTGTGGCGAGCGTGCGGCCACTGCCAGTACTGCCGCACCGGGTGGGAGACCCTGTGCGAGGAGCAGGTCAACGGCGGCTACTCCGCAGACGGTTCGTTCGGTGAGTACATGCTCGTAGACGCCCGCTACGCGCCCGTGATCCCGGAGGGTGCGGACCCGATGGAGGTCGGCCCGATCCTGTGCGCCGGCGTCACGGTGTACAAGGGGCTGAAGCAGACCGAGGTGCGACCCGGGCAGTGGGTCGTGATCTCCGGCATCGGCGGCCTGGGGCACATCGCGGTGCAGTACGCCGTGGCGATGGGCATGCGCGTGGTGGCCGTGGACGTCGCGGACGACAAGCTGGCGCTCGCCACCCGGCACGGCGCGGAGCTGACCGTGAACGCGAACGTCGCGGACCCCTCCGTGGAGATCCAGGAGAAGATCGGCGGCGCCCACGGCGTGCTCGTCACGGCCGTGCACCCGCAGGCGTTCGGCCAGGCCATCGCGATGACCCGCCGCGGCGGCACCATCGTGTTCAACGGCCTGCCCCCGGGCGACTTCCCCGCGCCGATCTTCGACATCGTCCTCAAGGGCCTGACTATCCGCGGCTCGATCGTGGGCACCCGGCAGGACATGGTCGAGGCACTCGAGTTCTACGCGGCCGGGAAGATCCACCCGACCTTCCACACCCGCCCGCTCACCGAGATCAACGACGTGTTCGACGAGATGCGCCACGGCAAGATCGAGGGCCGCGTCGTCATCGACTACGCGATGCAGGACTGACGTGTCGCCTGGGCGCCGGCTGGGCGCGGGGTAGTATCGACACATCACGCGCACCAGTGCGACGGCGGTCGTCCCACCCGGAGATCCGGGCCGGGGCGGCCGCCGTCGTCGTCGCGGGGACGGGGCGCGCGGCAGCGCGCCCGACACCCGGTCCTCAGCGGGCCGCGGCCGGGACGACGCCGTCGCGCAGCCACTCCAGCGTGGCCGGCCAGCAGGTCGGCGCGAACCGCGCGTGGAACAGCCCGAAGTGCCCGATCTCCGCCACCCCGAGCTCCTCCGGCCGCACCCGCCAGCGCACCGTCCGCCGACCCGGCGAGTAGGAGTCCGCGCGGTCGAGGGCGGCGTCGGTGCCGAAGTCGTCGTCCACGGGCGCCACGATCAGCGCGTCCGCCGTGAACGCGGCCAGACGACGGCGCAGCTCGTCCCGGCCGCCGGCGGTGCGGGCGCTCGCGGTGAAGTCGCGGCGACTGCGCGCCCAGTCCAGGGCGACCCCGCGCGGCAGGTCTTCGAGCCAGCCGAGCCGCCGCCCCGGGAAGTGCCCGCGGGCCAGCGTGATCGCCGGCATCGCCGCATGCCACCGCGCCCACATCCGCACGCGTCCCGGCCGCGCCCGGTAGTCCCGCCAGTGGGCGTGCTGACCGCCGACGGCCACGTGCCGGGCCACGTGACGCGCCTCGGCTGCGAGCCCGATGCCGAACCCGCCGTAGCTGTGGCCCACCGTCAGGAGGGGGCCGGGCAGGTGCGTCCGGGCCCAGCCGAGCACGGCGTCCGCGTCGAGGGCGCCCCAGTCCGCCCAGCGCGCCCGCCGGGCCACGGCGAACGGCTCGCGGGACTCCCCGACGCCCCGGTAGTCGAACGTGACCGCGTGGAATCCGTGGCCGGCGAGGAACTCGGCGTAGCGCCGGTAGTACGTGGCCTTCACCCCGGTCGCCGAGGCGATCACCACGGTGCCGGCAGGCGAAGCCGGGGGCGTCGTCGTGGTGGGGGTGAAGTGGCGGGCCGCGAGCACGAAGCCGTCGGGAGCGCGGAGGCGCACGGGGGTGGAGGTGGTCTGTGTCACACCGCCACCCTAGGCGCGGGGGCGGCGCGACCTGCGACACAATGGGCCCATGACTGAGACCCCCCAGAGCTCGTCCGGCCAGAGCCGGGATGAGATCCTCGCCCGCCTCGAGGAGATCTACGCGAACGACCCCGCGGTGCGCGAGCACGGCGTCACCCTCGGCGAGGTGGCCGAGGGGCGCGTGGTGCTGCACCGCGACGTCACCGCGGACATGGTGAACTCCCACGAGATCTGCCACGGCGGCTTCCTGTTCCACCTCGCGGACTCGGCGCTGGCGTACTGCGTGGCGACCTTCGGCGCCGCCCCCGTCACCCGGCGGGCGGAGATCACCTACGTGGCGCCCGCCAGGCTCGGCGCGCACCTCGTGGCGACCGCCCGCCAGTCGGTGGAGTTCGGCCGCGACCGCATGATCGAGGTCGGCATCGAGGCGGACGGCCAGCTCGTCGCCTGGTTCACCGGCCACTCCACGAGCCCGCGGCCGCGCGCATGAGCGCCGGGACGCAGGGGACGACGACGGCTGGGCCGGTCGTCGAGTCGGTGGAGCTGCACGTGGCGGAGGGCGCCGAGGAGGCGTTCGAGGCCGCCGTCGCCGAGGCCGCGGAGCTGTTCCGCGGCGAGGGGGCGACGTCCTTCGCGCTGACCCGGCAGGTCGAGGACCCGGCCCGGTACCGGCTGCTGATCGGCTGGCGGACCCTCGAGGACCACACGGTGGGCTTCCGCGAGTCGGAGGCCTTCGGCCAGTGGCGGGCGCTCGTGACCCCGCACCTGGCGCAGCCCCCGGCGGCGACGCACTGGGAGTCGGTGGCCGCGGCCTTCTGAGCCCCCGCGCCCCGCGTTTTCGTGTGGGAAACGGGAGCCTTCCCGCGCGCTTTCGTGCGGCAAGCGGGAGCCTTCCCGTCCGCTTTCGTGTGGGAAACGGGAGCCTTCTCGCTCTCGTTTCCCCACGCACGACGGCGCCCCTCGCCCCCGACTCTTGCCCCCGCCCCGCCTCGGGCCTAGGGTCAGGTCATGGGCGCATGGGGAAGAAACGTCTTTCAGAACGACACCGCGCTGGACCTCGTCGATGAGGTCCTGGACGGCTCCTTCGACCTGGACGAGTTCCGCAAGGACTTCCGTCGAGAAGAGGACGAGGGCTACCTGGACGCGAGCCAGGGCGCGGCCCTGCTGGCCCTCGGGGCGCTCGTCCGGATCGCCCGCAACGAGGACCACGCCGACCTGGACGTGCTGCTCGAGCATGCGGAGGCCGAAGAGGTCGATCTCACCGACTTCATCGACCAGTTCTCCGACGAGGACATCCAGACCCTGCGCGAGCTGATCGGCGTGGTCATCCGTGAGCCCTCCTGCTCCGAGCTCTACGAGCTGTGGGAGGAGTCCGGGGAGCTCGAGCAGTGGCTCGAATACTCGCGCCAGTGCCTGCCGTGAGCTGAGCGCCGGCATCCCTCGCCCGGCGCTCCCCGCCGGACGCCCCGCGCGGACGCCTCACGCCCGGCACCCCCCGCGCGAACGCCTCACGCCCGGCACCCCCCGCGCGAACGCCTCACGCCCCGCGCCGCCGCCAGCCGGGATTGATCCGCTGGAACAGCTCGTGCGCGCGCCACCGCCCGTCGATCCGCAGATAGTCCGGCGCCGTCCCGTAGTGCTCGAACCCGCACGCGGCCAGCACCCGCTGCGAGGCCACGTTGTCCACGAGCGTCTCGCCCTGGAGCCGGTGCAGGCCCAGCACGTCGAAGCCGACGCCCACGAGGAGCCGCAGCGCCGCCGTCGCGATCCCCCGCCCCGTGCAGGCGCGGTCCACGCCGTAGCCGACGCTGGCCGAGTCGAATGCGCCGCGGGTCACCGAGTTCAGCTGCGCGCGCCCCACGAGCACCCCGTCCTCCTCCACGAGGAAGAGCAGGCCGGTGCCGGTCTCGCGGGCGCGGTCCGCGGCGGCCACGAGGTCCGCCTGGCCGGCGGGCGTGTAGTAGGCCTCGGAGCGCGCCGGCTCGCCCGTGCGGAAGTGGTCCCGGTTGCGGACCACGAAGTCCACCAGGGCGGGGACGTCGTCGGGGGTGGGGTGGCGGAGGGAGACGCTCATCCCCCGGATCATGCCCGCTCGGCCAAGCGAATCCCACCGCGCCCGTCCGCACCCGGCGCCCCGGCCCGCCCTCGCCCGCCACCACGACGACGCCGCCCAAGGAGGCGATCCCGGGGCGGCGTCGTCGTGGGTGAGGCCCGGTGTCAGCGCGCGTAGCGCGTGAGGCGCAGCGAGTTCAGCACCACCAGCACCGACGACGCGGCCATGGCGCCGCCGGCGATCATCGGGTTGAGCAGGCCGAGGGCCGCCACAGGGATGCCGAGCACGTTGTAGGCGAACGCCCAGAACAGGTTCATCCGGATGATCCCGAGCGTCCGGCGGCTCAGGTCCAGGGCCTGGACCACCTGGTCGAGGTCGTCGCCCATCACGGTGATCTGCGCGGCCTCGCGGGCCACGTCCGTGCCGGAGCCCATGGCGATGCCCATGTCCGCGGCGGCGAGCGCCGGGGCGTCGTTGACGCCGTCGCCCACCATGGCCACCACGCGGCCCTCGGACTGCAGGCGCGTGACCACGTCCACCTTGTCCTCGGGGCGCACGCCGGCCACCACGTCCTCGGCCGGGATCCCGACGGCGGCGGCCACCTGGGCGGCCACGGCGGCGTTGTCGCCGGTCACCAGCAGCGGGCGCAGCCCGAGCTCCTTCAGGCGGGCGATCGCGGCGGCCGAGCTGGGCTTCACGGTGTCCTTGACCGAGAGGACGCCGGCCACGCGGCCGTCGACGGCCACCCACACGGCGGTGGCGCCGGCCTGCTCGGCGGCGTCGAACTCCGCCTGCTGGGCGGGGGTCGGCTCGCCCACGAGGTCGCCGCGGCCCACGGCCACCCGGACCGGGCCGGCGTCGGGCAGGGCGACCGTGCCGGTCACGCCGCCGCCGGCCGTGGACGCGAAGTCCGCCACGCGGGGCACGGTCAGGCCGCGCTCCCGCGCACCCGCGACGATGGCGCGGGCGATGGGGTGCTCGGACCCGGCCTCGACCGCGGCCGCCAGGGCGAGGATCCGGTCCTCGGCGAGGGCGGCGTCGTCGGGCGCGGAGGCTCCCGTCTCCCGCGCGGAAGCGGCTTGGTCTGCGAAGGCGTGCACGTCGGAGAGGGCCATGCGGCCCTCGGTGACGGTGCCGGTCTTGTCCAGCACGATGGTGTCCACCGTGCGGGTGTCCTCGAGGACCTCCGGGCCGCCGATGAGGATGCCCAGCTGCGAGGCGCGGCCCGTGCCGGCCAGCAGGCCGACCGGGGTGGCCAGGCCGAGCGCGCACGGGCACGCGATGACGAGCACGGCCACGCCGGCGCGCAGCGCGGGGGCCACGTCGCCGCCGGTGACGAGCATCCACACCACGAACGTGAGGACCGCCAGGACCAGCACGATCGGCACGAACACGGCCGAGATGCGGTCCGCCAGGCGGGCGACGCGCGCCTTGCCGGTCTGCGCGTCCGAGACGAGCCGGCCCATCTGCGCGAGCGTGGTGTCCGCGCCGGTGCGGGTGGCGCGGGCGATCAGCCGGCCCGAGGTGTTCACGGTGGCGCCGGTGATCTCGTCACCGGGGCCGACCTCCACGGGCACGGACTCGCCGGTGAGCAGCGAGGCGTCCACGGCGGAGGTCCCCTCCAGCACGACGGCGTCCGTGGGCACCTTCTCGCCGGGCCGGATGACGACGACGTCGCCCGGCTCCAGCTCCTCCGCCGGGATGACGCGCTCGGTCAGGGCGTCCGCACCGCCGTCGTGATGCGTTTGGGGCGACTTGTCGGAGGTGGAAGCGGCTTCGACCCCCGACAAGTCACCCGAAACGGCGGCGGCGGGGGTGGCGGCGGCGGGGGTGGCTGCGGCGGAGGCCGAGGCGTCTGGGGTCTGGGCGTCCCAGTGCGGGAGCACGGTGGCCTGCGCGGCGCCCAGGTCCAGCAGGGAGCGCAGCGCGCGCCCGGCCTCGCGCTTGGCGCGGGCCTCGAGCCAGCGCCCGAGCAGCAGGAACGTGGTGATGACCGCCGCCGTCTCGAAGTAGAGGCTGTGGTGCATCATCTCGGCCATGGTCCCGCCCACGTGGGCGGTCATGCCGGGCTCCAGCACCAGCTCCACGGCTGAGTACGTCCACGCCACGAGCACGCCCGCGGACACGAGGCTGTCCATGGTGGAGCTGCCGTGCCGGGCCGCGCGGAACGCGGCCGAGTGGAACGGCCACGCGCACCACAGCGCCACGGGCGCCGACAGCGCGAGCGCCACCCAGCCCCAGTGCGGGAACTGGAGGGCCGGGACCATGGAGATCAGCACGAGCGGCACCGTGAGGATCGCCGCGACGATCAGCCGCGGCTTGATCACGTCCGCGCTCGGCCCGTGGGACATGTGGTCCTCGTGGCCCTCATGCTCACCGTGCTCCGCGCCGGTGGCCTCGTGGCCCCGGTGGTCGGAGTGCCCGGCGTGGTCGGCAGCGTGCCCCGTGCCGCCGTCGTCGTGCCGGTCTCGACGCGCGGGCCGCGCCCGCGGATCCGGGCGCACGGCGGCCGTGTAGCCGGCCTTGGCGACGGCGTCGAGCAGGTCCTGGTCGCTCACGCCCGCGGGCACGGTGACGGTGGCGCGCTCGAGCGGGAGGTTGACCGAGGCCTCGACGCCCTCGATCTTGCCGAGCTTGCGCTCGACCCGGCCCACGCACGAGGCGCACGTCATGCCCGTGACGTCGAGGTCCACGCGGCGCGTGCCCTCGGCGTCCTGCAGGGCCGTCCGGCCGAGGGCCTCGGCGGCGCGGTCGGAGGGGGAGGGTGAGGCGGTCACGGTTCAGCCCTCGACGAGCCGGTAGCCGGCCTCCTCGACGGCGGCGCGTGCGGCGGCGGGGTCGAGGGGGCTCTCGGAGGTGACGGTCGCGGTGGACACGCCGCCCGCGGTGAGGTCGACGTCCACGGCGGTGACGCCGGCGATCTCGCCGAGCTCCTCCTGGACGGACGCGACGCAGTGGCCGCAGGTCATGCCGGTGATCTTCAGGTCGGTGGTGGTCATGGGGTCCTCCTGGGACGGGGTGGGTTCGGGTCGGTCTGGTGGGTCTGGTCGGTCGCGGGGGGGAGAGGGCCGGCGGGCCGGTGCCGTCGCGTCAGCGCAGCAGGCGGCCGATGGCCGCGGTGGCCTCGGCGACCTTCTCGTCGATGAGCTCGGTCCGGCCCGAGGCCTCGGCCTCGACGGCGGCCTCGGCCACGCAGTGGCGCAGGTGCTCAGAGGTGAGGTTCAGGCTCATGGCCTGCAGCGCCTTCGTGACGGCGGCGACCTGCGTGAGGATGTCGATGCAGTAGACGTCTTCGTCCACCATGCGGTGGATGCCGCGCACCTGGCCCTCGATCCGGCGCAGCCGCTTGAGGTGCGCGTCCTTGTCCCGGTGCGCCGCGTGCGGCGGGTGGGCGCCGGCGCAGGGGTCCGCGCCATCGTGGGCGTCCGTCGTCGTGGGGGGCGTGCTCATGCCCCGTTTCTATACCCCTAGGGGGTATCCCGTCAACCCACGCCCGCCCTTTCGTGCGGGAAACGGGAGGCTGCGCCCTTCCTTTCGTGTGGGAAACGGAAGGCTCCCGTCTCCCGTACGAAAGCACCCCCGAAGGCTCCCGTTTCCCC
>NZ_JANQCJ010000088.1:0-10123 GCF_024723355.1 Micrococcus sp. HG099
GCCGGGCTCGGAGGGGCGCAGGGACTCGGCCGGGAAGGCGCCGCCCTCGAACCGCTGCGTGCCCTCGTCGATGCTGCGGGCGAGCCCGCCCACGTACACGGCCACGGCCACGCCGACGGCCAGCAGCGCCACGAGCAGCACCACGAGGGCCACGAGCCACGGCCGACGACGACGACGGCGCGGCCCGTCGGCGCCCGGACGGGGGGTCTGCGGGCGGGACTCCGCGGTACGGCTCACGATGGGCTCCTGGTCTGGGGGGCGGGACGTCGGGGTGCATGATGTGGTGCGGTCCCGCCCATGCTAGGGCACGGTCCGGACGCCGCCGCCTCCCCCGCACCGCGGCGCCCGGCCCCCGCGCGGCACCGGACGCCGGGCCGGCCGAGGCGCCGCGCGTATCCTGGGCGGATGGAATCCCGCCCCCTGCGCCGCCTCGTGCCCCTCCTGACCGCGATCGCCCTGGGCGCCACGGCCTGCAGCGGCCGCGTGGCAACGGTGGAGGCGGCGCCGGACGCCGCGAACCCCGAGTGCGCCCCCGCCATGGTCGCCATGCCGGACGCCCTGGGCGACGCCGCCCTGCGCCCCACGGACAGTCAGGCCACCGCCGTGTGGGGCGACCCGGCCGCCGTCGTGCTGCGCTGCGGCGCCCCGGTGCCCGGGCCCACCACGGACCGCTGCATCTCGGTGGACGGCGTGGACTGGGTGATCCGCGACGAGGACGAGAACTGGCGGATCGTCACCTACGGCCGCGACCCCGCCGTGGAGGTCCTCTTCGGCAAGGACAAGGCCAGCTCGGACACCGTCATGGTGGGCCTGGCCTCGGCCGTCGCCCAGATCGACGCCGACGGCGGCTGCGTCAACATCCAGGACGCCACGCCCGTCGGCTGACCCTCCCGACACGGACGGCGCCGCCCCCGGAAGGATCCGGAGACGGCGCCGTCGGTGCGCCCGGGCCGGGCTCAGTGCAGCCCGACGCCCCGCTCGAGGGCCAGGTCCAGCAGCTCGGAGATCAGGGCGTCGTAGGACAGCCCCGTGCGCTCCCACATGGCCGGGTACATGCTGATGGGCGTGAACCCGGGCATGGTGTTGATCTCGTTGACCACCCAGCGCCCGTCCGGGGTGTGGAAGAAGTCGCAGCGGCCCAGGCCGGAGCCGTCCACGGCCTCGAAGGCGCGCACGGCCAGCTCGCGCAGCCGCCGCGTCTGCTCCTCGGGCAGCTCGGCGGGGCAGGAGAGCTGCGCCGCGTCGTCGTCCTGGTACTTGGCCTGGAAGTCGTAGAACTGCAGGTCGCCCTCGTCGTGCTTGACCACGATCTCCCCCGGCAGCGAGGCCCGGGGCGCGTCCGAGCCGTGCCCGTCCAGGACCGCGCACTCGATCTCGCGGCCCACGATCCCGGCCTCCACCACGACCTTCGGGTCGAAGCGGCGGGCCTCCTCGACGGCGGCGCGCAGGTCCGCCGGGTCGGAGACGCGGGTGATGCCGAAGGAGGAGCCGCCGCGGGCCGGCTTGACGAACAGCGGGAACGCCAGGGCGCCGGCGCGGGCCAGGGCGGCCTCGGGGTCGCGCGCCCAGTCGCGGTCGGTGATGGTCTCCCACGGGCCGACCTCGAGGCCGGCCGCCTGGAAGGCGACCTTCATGAAGTGCTTGTCCATGCCCACCGCGGACGCGAGCACGCCGCAGCCCACGTAGGGCAGGCCGAGGGACTCGAACATCCCCTGCAGGGTGCCGTCCTCGCCCCACGGGCCGTGCAGCAGCGGGAACACCACGTCCACGCGGCCCAGGGAGGAGCCGTCCTCGGCGGTGAGCTCCACCGTGCCGTCCGGCAGGGTGCGCAGGCTCACCGGGGCCTCGGGCTCCGGCACCTCGGGGAGGGTCTCGCCGTCCAGGCGGAAGGCGGCCACGTCCAGCTCGTCGTGCGACCACAGGCCGGAGCGGGCCACGCCCACCGGCACCACGTCCCAGCGCTGCGGGTCGGCCGCGTGGAGCACGCCGGCGGCGGTGACGCAGCTGATGGGGTGCTCGCTCGAGCGGCCGCCGAAGAGCAGGAGCACGCGGGGGCGCGCGCCGTCCGAGGGGGCCTGCGGGGCGGGGGTGGCGGTCATGCGGTGCGTCCTTCCGACTTCAGGTCACGGGCGAGCAGGAGCTCGGCGAGGCGGTGCACGGCCACGTCCCCGGCGACGACGCGGTCCATCAGCTCGCTGATGGGCATCTCCACGCCGTGGGCGCGGGCCACGTGCACGACGGCGGAGACGGACTTGATGCCCTCCGCGGTCTGGCTCATGGCGGCCACGGCCTCCTCGGCGCTCATGCCGGTGCCGATGTGTCGTCCGGCCGTGCGGTTGCGGGACAGGGGCGAGGCGCACGTGGCCACGAGGTCGCCCAGTCCGGCGAGCCCGGCCATGGTGGCGGGGTCGCCGCCGAGGGCGACGGCGAGGCGGGTGGTCTCGGCGAGCCCGCGGGTGATCACGGAGGCCTTCGAGTTGTCCCCCAGGCCCTGGCCGTCGCAGATGCCGACGGCGAGGGCGATGACGTTCTTCACGACGCCGCCGATCTCCACGCCCACCACGTCGGTGTTCGTGTAGGGGCGGAACGTGGGCCCGGCGGTCAGCGCGGCGATGCGCTCGGCGGTGGCCGGGGAGGCGGAGGCCACCACGGTGGCGGTGGGCTCGCCGCGGGCGATCTCGAGGGCCAGGTTGGGGCCGGAGACCACGGCGAAGCGGTCCGGGGTGAGGCCCAGCTCCTCGGTGCACACCTGGGACATCCGCGCGTCGGTGCCGCGCTCGAGGCCCTTGACGAGCGAGACCACCACGGCGTCCGGGGCGAGGTCCTCGCGCAGGGTGCGCAGCGTCTCGCGCACGTGCTGCGCGGGCACGGCCACCACCACGACGCCGGCGCCGCGGACCGCCTCGGAGGCGTCGGTCACGGCGCGCACGCAGGCGGGCAGCTCGATGCCCGGCAGGTACTCGGGGTTGGCGTGGTCCCGGTTGACGGCCTCGGCCACCTCGGGGCGCCGGGACCAGATCACGACGTCGCGCGCCCGGGCGCCCTCGGGGCTGGTGCTGGTGCCCAGCACGCGGGCGAAGGCGGAGCCCCAGCTGCCGGCGCCCAGGACGGCGACGGTCTGCGGGTCGCTCATGCGCCCGGCTCCCGACGCCCGGTCCGCGGGTCCCAGCGGCCGGCGGGGGCGGGCTCGCCGCGCAGGTCCGCCACGATGACGGTGATCGCGTCCATCATCCGCTCGGTGCCGGCGCGCAGCCCGCTCGCCGTCATCGGCGCGCCGCGCAGGTCGTCCAGGTCCACGGGCGCGCCGATCCGGATGCGGGCGGTCTTGCGCGGGAACGGACGCGGGGCGCGGCCGCCGTAGGGCAGAAGCTCCTGGATGCCCCACTGGCCCACGGGGATGAGCGGGGCGCCGGTCTGCAGGGCCAGGCGCACGGCCCCGCTGCGGGCGGCCATGGGCCAGCCGTCGGGGTCGCGGGTGACGGTGCCCTCGGGGTAGACGATGATCGCCCGGCCCGTGGCGACGGCCTCGCGGGCGGCGTCGAGCGAGCGGCCGCCGTCGCGGGTGCGCTCGACCGGGATCATGCGGGTGGCCTCGAGGACCTGCTTGAGCACGGGCACCTTCCAGAGCTCGGCCTTGGCGAGGAAGGTCGGCAGCAGGCCCTGGTTGTAGACCATGTGGGCTACGGAGAGGGGGTCCAGCTCGGAGATGTGGTTCACCGCGAGGATCGCGCCGGTCTCCGGCAGGTTCTCGGTGCCCTCCCATACCTGGCGCACGAGGCCACGCAGGGCGGGGCGCACGATGGCGGCGGGGATCACGTAGCCGGCCCGCGCGGCGCGCGAGGGGCGGCCCGCGGCCGGGGCCGGGGTCTGCGGGTCCACGGGGCTCACCGGGTGCGGTCGGACAGCTCGACGTCGGCGCCGAGGCCCTGGAGCTTGTCCATGAAGTGCTCGTAGCCGCGGTTGATGATCTCCAGGCCGGTGGCGGTGGAGGTCCCCTCGGCTGCGAGGGCCGCGATCAGGTGCGAGAAGCCGCCGCGCAGGTCCGGGATGTCGATCTCGACGCCGTGCAGCGGCGTCGAGCCCGAGATCACGGCGGAGTGCAGGAAGTTGCGCTGGCCGAAGCGGCACGGCACGGAGCCCAGGCACTCGCGGTGCAGCTGGATGGAGGCGCCCATGCGCACGAGCGCGTCGGTGAAGCCGAAGCGGTTCTCGTACACGGTCTCGTGCACGATCGAGACGCCCTTGGCCTGGGTCAGCGCCACCACGAGGGGCTGCTGCCAGTCGGTCATGAAGCCGGGGTGCACGTCCGTCTCGAGCACGAGCGGGTTCAGGTCTCCCCCGGCGTGCCAGAAGCGGATGCCGTCGTCGACCACGTCGAACTCGCCGCCGATCTTGCGGTACGTGTTCAGGAACGCGGTGAGGTCGCGCTGGGAGGCGCCGCGCACGAAGATGTCGCCGCCGGTGGCCAGGGCCGCCGAGGCCCAGGAGGCGGACTCGTTGCGGTCCGGCAGCGCCTCGTGGTTGTAGCCGCGCATCTCGGTCACGCCCTCGATGCGGATGGTGCGGTCCGTCTGCACGGTGATGATCGCGCCCATCTTCTGGAGCACGGCGATGAGGTCGTGGATCTCCGGCTCGACGGCGGCGCCCTTGAGCTCGGTGATGCCCTCGGCCTTCACCGCGGTCAGCAGCACCTGCTCGGTGGCGCCCACGGACGGGTAGGGGAGCTCGAGCTTGGCGCCGTGCAGGCCCTTGGGGGCGGAGATGGAGATGCCGCCCGGGCGCTTGTCCACGACGGCGCCGAAGTTGCGCAGCACGGCCAGGTGGTAGTCGATCGGCCGGTCGCCGATCTTGCAGCCGCCCAGGTCGGGGATGAAGGCCTCGCCGATGGCGTGCATGAGCGGGCCGCAGAAGAGGATCGGGATGCGCGAGTCGCCGGCGTGGGCGTCGATCTCGGCGGTGAGGGCGGACTTGACCCCGGCCGGGTCCATGGTGATCCGACCGGACTCCTTGTCCCACTCCACGGAGACGCCGTGGATCTCGAGGAGGGAGCTGACGACGTCGACGTCCTTGATCTCCGGGATGCTGCGCAGCACGGAAGGGGTGTTGCCCAGGAGCGCGGCCACCATGGCCTTGGGGACCAGGTTCTTGGCCCCGCGCACGGTCACCTCGCCTGTCAGCGGCTTCCCGCCATGGATCGTCAACAGCTTCGCCATGGGCGTGTCCTTCCTCAGCGCGGCCGAGGGCCACGGTCTCGGCGACTCCCGCCCGGAGGCGGGGGTCGCATGAACGGGCACCGCCCCCCGGGCGCGGCGGGCGGTGCCGGAATCGCCTCTCAGCATAGAGGTTCGACAGGGTCGGACCGCAACGGCGCGGGCCCCCTCGACGCGCGTCGCCCCGGCGGTCGGCCCGCCGCCCGACCCCCGCTCAGCCCGCGGTGCGCGCGGGCAGCGTGGTGGGCTTGTAGGAGGGGCGGGCGCGCTCGTAGGCGTCGATCTCGTCCTGGTGGTCCAGGGTGACGGCGATGTCGTCCAGGCCCTCGAGCAGGCGGTGGCGCGTGTCGTCGTCGATCTGGAACGGGGCGGTCACGTCCCCGCACTCCACGGTGCGGGAGACCAGGTCCACGGTGACGGTGGTGCCCGGCCGGTTCTCCAGCTCCTTCCAGATCCGCTCCACGTCCTCCTGCTCCACCTGCGCGGCCACGAGGCCCTGCTTGGCGGAGTTGCCGCGGAAGATGTCCGCGAAGCGCGGGGAGATCACGGCGCGGAAGCCGTAGTCCTTGAGCGCCCACACGGCGTGCTCGCGGGAGGAGCCGGTGCCGAAGTCCGAGCCGGCCACCAGCACGGTGCCGGCGCTGAAGGGCTCGGTGTTGAGGATGAAGTCGGGGTCCTGGCGCCAGCCGGCGAACAGGGCGTCCTCGAAGCCGGTGCGCGAGATGCGCTTGAGGTAGACCGCCGGGATGATCTGGTCGGTGTCCACGTTGGACGCACGCAGCGGTACGCCGATGCCGGTGTGGGTGGTGAACTTCTCCATGGCTCAGGCCTCCTGGGGGGTGAGGGCGGGCAGGTCGGACGGGCTGGCCAGGCGGCCCAGCACGGCGGTGGCGGCGGCCACCACCGGGGAGACCAGGTGGGTGCGCCCGCCCTTGCCCTGGCGGCCCTCGAAGTTGCGGTTGGACGTGGACGCGCAGCGCTCGCCGGGGGCGAGCTGGTCCGGGTTCATGCCCAGGCACATGGAGCAGCCGGCGAAGCGCCACTCCGCCCCGAAGTCCTCGAACACCCGGTCGAGGCCCTCGTCCATGGCCTGCAGGCGCACGCGGGCGGAGCCGGGCACCACCATGACGCGCAGCCCCTCGGCCTTCTTCCGGCCCTTGACGACCTCGGCGAAGGCGCGGAGGTCCTCGATGCGGGAGTTGGTGCACGAGCCCATGAACACGGTGTCCACCGCCACCTCCTTCATGGGGGTGCCGGGGGTGAGGTCCATGTAGCCCAGCGCCTTGCGGGCGGACTCCTGGGCCACGGGGTCGTCGAAGTCCTCGGGCGCGGGCACCGCGCCGTTCAGGCTCACGCCCTGGCCGGGGTTGGTGCCCCACGTGACGAACGGCTCGAGCTCGTCCGCGTCGATGACCACCTCGGCGTCGAACTCGGCGCCCTCGTCCGTGGCCAGGGTCCGCCAGTGCTCGACGGCAGCGTCCCAGTCGGCGCCCTCGGGCGCGTGCGGGCGGCCCTTGAGGTAGGCGAACGTGGTCTCGTCCGGGGCGACCATGCCGGCGCGGGCGCCGGCCTCGATGGACATGTTGCAGATGGTCATCCGGCCCTCCATGGAGAGGCTGCGGATGGCCTCGCCGCGGTACTCCAGGACGAAGCCCTGGCCGCCGCCGGTGCCGATCTTCGCGATCACGGCCAGGATGACGTCCTTGGCGGTGACGCCCGGGCGCAGGGTGCCGTCCACGGTGATCGCCATGGTCTTGAAGGGCTTCAGGGGCAGCGTCTGGGTGGCGAGCACGTGCTCCACCTCGGAGGTGCCGATGCCGAAGGCCAGGGCGCCGAACGCGCCGTGGGTGGAGGTGTGCGAGTCGCCGCAGACCACGGTCAGCCCGGGCTGGGTGAGGCCCAGCTGGGGGCCGACCACGTGGACGATGCCCTGCTCGGCGTCGCCGAGCGGGTGCAGGCGGACGCCGAACTCCGCGGCGTTGGCGCGCAGGGTCTCGATCTGGGTGCGGGAGGTGGGGTCCGCGATCGGCTTGTCGATCTCCAGCGTGGGGGTGTTGTGGTCCTCCGTGGCGATCGTCAGGTCCGGGCGGCGCACGGGGCGGCCGGCCAGGCGCAGGCCCTCGAAGGCCTGGGGGCTGGTCACCTCGTGGACGAGGTGCAGGTCGATGTAGAGCAGGTCGGGGGTGCGGGAGGAGCCCTCGCCCTCGCCGCGCACCACCACGTGCTCGTCCCAGACCTTCTCGGCCAGCGTCCTCGGCCGCGTCGTCTCGCTCGTCATGTGCCGCACCTTCCTGCTCACGCACCTGTGGGTCCTCGCCCGGCGCGCGGCGCCGGGGATCTCGTCCCCCACTCTGGATCGGCGCCGGGCGGATATCGACCACGACCCCTATTGTCCCAGAGTATGAGATCGCGTCTCACTGATCGGACACGTGACGGCGGGGGGGCGCTCCCGCGTCACGCGGCCCGTTCCCCCGGTCCGTCCGGACCGTGAGACGACTAGGATCACGGCATGACCGCTGAGCCCGCCCGCGCGCAGGCCGACGACGACGTCCTCGGCCCCTCCCTCCACCGCCACCCCAGCGGGGTCGGCGTCGTGGACAAGTCCGTGGCCATCCTCGACGCGCTCGAGTCCGGCCCCGCCACCCTCGCCCAGCTCGTGACCGCCACCGGGATCGCCCGGCCCACGCTGCACCGGCTCGCCGCGGCGCTCACGCACCACCGCCTCGTGGGCAAGGACCTGCAGGGCCGCTACGTGCTCGGCACCCGGCTGGCCGAGCTCGCCTCCGCCGCCGGCGAGGACCGCCTCACCACCGCCTCCGGCCCCGTCCTGCTCTGGCTGCGCGACGCCACCGGGGAGAGCGCCCAGGTGTTCCGCCGCCAGGCCGACTCCCGCGTCTGCGTGGCCAGCGCCGAGCGGCCCTGGGGCCTGCGCGACACCATCCCCGTGGGCGCCCGCATGTCCATGAAGGCCGGCTCCGCCGCCCAGGTCCTGCTGGCCTGGGAGGACCACGAGCGCCTCGTGGAGGGGCTCGCCGGCGCCGTGTTCACCCCCACCGTGCTGGCGGCCGTGCGGCGCCGGGGCTGGGCCCAGTCGCTCGCCGAGCGCGAGCCCGGCGTCGCTTCCGTGTCCGCCCCCGTGCGCGGGCCCAGCGGCCGGGTCATCGCGGCCGTGTCCATCTCCGGCCCGCTCGAGCGGCTCTCCCGCCAGCCCGGGCGCAACCATGCGGACGCCGTCGTCGCCGCCGCCACCCGCCTCACCGAGCTGATCCGCGCCGGCGAGGCCTGAGGCCGCGCCGCGCGCCCGGGGCGCCACCGCGGGGTCGCACCGCGGTGGCGCGCCGTTCTTCCCTCGTTCATCCGCGGGGCCTAGCGTCGGGGCCGTCCCCGCACGCCACGCCGAAGGAGCCCGCAGTGACCCACCCGAGCGCGCCCGCCGCCCCCGCCGAGCAGGACCGCGCCCCGCGGCTGTCCGTGATCGGCACCGGCTACCTGGGCGCCACGCACGCCGCGTGCATGGCCGAGCTGGGCTTCGAGGTGCTCGGCGTGGACGTGGACCCGGAGAAGATCGCCCGGCTCTCCCGCGGCGAGGTCCCCTTCCACGAGCCCGGCCTGCCGGAGCTGCTGCGGACCCACGTGGAGAGCGGCCGCCTGCGCTTCACCACGGACGTGGCCGAGGCCGCCCGCTGGGCGGACGTGCACTTCGTCGGCGTCGGCACGCCGCAGAAGGTGGGCGAGTCCGGCGCGGACCTGCGGTACGTGGACGCCGCCGTCGCCTCCCTGGCCGCCGCGATCGACCGGGACGCCCTGATCGTGGGCAAGTCCACGGTGCCCGTGGGCACGGCCCGCCGCCTCGCCGCGATGGTGCGGCGGGTGCGGGCCGAGGCCGGGCTGCCGGGCGAGGTGGAGCTGGCCTGGAACCCCGAATTCCTGCGCGAGGGCTTCGCCGTGAAGGACACGCTGACCCCGGACCGCCTGGTGATCGGCACGGACGGCCCGCGCGCCGAGCCGGTGCTGCGCCGCGTCTACGCCCGCCAGCTCGCGGCGGACACGCCGTGGATCAGCACGGACCTGGAGACGGCGGAGCTGGTCAAGGTGGCGGCCAACGCGTTCCTGGCCACGAAGATCTCCTTCATCAACGCGTTCTCCGAGATCACGGAGGCCGTGGGCGGGGACATCGGCACGCTCGCGGACGCGATCGGGCACGACGCGCGGATCGGGCGCCGGTTCCTCAACGCCGGCGTGGGCTTCGGCGGCGGCTGCCTGCCCAAGGACATCCGCGCGCTGCAGGCGCGCGTCTCCGAGCTGGGCCTGGACCGCACGATGCGCTTCCTGGCCGAGGTGGACGACATCAACCTGCGCCGCCGCGACCGCGTGGTGGACCTGGCCGTCCAGGTGCTCTCCGCGGCGCGCGACGCCGGCCGGGGCGAGGCCGCGGCGTACGGGGGCAAGACGACGGCGTCCGGCGTGGAGGTGCTCCGGGGCGCGCGGATCGCCGTGCTCGGGGTGACCTTCAAGCCCGACTCGGACGACGTACGCGACTCCCCCGCCCTCGACGTGGCCAACCGGCTCTACACGGCCGGTGCGGACGTGCGCGTGCACGACCCAGAGGGCAACGCGAACGCCGCCGCCCGCTTCCCCCGCCTGGACTACGTGGACTCCCTCGAGGAGGCGGTCGAGGGCGCGGAGCTCACCCTGCTGCTGACCGAGTGGCAGGCGTTCCGCGAGATGGACCCCGCGGCGGTCGGCGCGCTGGTGGACGCGCGGCTGCTCATCGACGGGCGCAACGTCCTGGACGTGGCGGCGTGGGCCGAGCACGGCTGGACCGTGGTGGGCCTGGGCCACCGCTTCGACCCCGCCGCGCTCGGCGCCTGAGGCCGCGGCGCGCTCAGCCGCCGAAGGGGTCCCAGCCGGCC
>NZ_JANQCJ010000089.1:0-10057 GCF_024723355.1 Micrococcus sp. HG099
GTGCTCGACCTCACCGCCGTGGGCCGCCTGGACGCGGCCGCCCGCGCGGGCACCCCCGTGGCGGCCGCCGCCGTCGCCCTGGCCCCGCAGGCCGTGCTGCAGCGCGAGGCCCTGCCCGAGGACGGCCCCGAGCTCGCGGCCGTCCTGGCCGACCCCGAGACCCCCGTGTGGGTGCTCACCGACGCGCGCGGACTCGTGCGCTCGGTGGTGCCCCGCGAACGCATCCTCGCCGCCGTCCACGCGACGCGACGCCCCTGACCCGACGAAGGAGCCATCCGACGATGACCGAACCCACCGGCGTGAGCGCGCGCCGCGGCCCCCTGCGGGCCGGCCAGCGCGTCCAGATCAAGGACGCCAAGGGCCGCCTGAACACCATCACCCTGCTGCCCGGCGGCGAGTTCCACAGCTACCAGGGGGTCCTGCGCCACGACGACCTGATCGGCGGCTTCGAGGGCGTGGTGGTGGAGAACTCCGCCGGCCAGCCCTACCAGGTGCTGCGCCCGCTGCTCAACGACTTCGTGCTCTCCATGCCGCGCGGGGCCACCGTGGTCTACCCCAAGGACGCCGCCCAGATCGTGCAGCAGGCGGACATCTTCCCGGGCGCCGTGGTGGTCGAGGCCGGCGTCGGCTCCGGCGCCCTGTCCATGTCCCTGCTGCGCGCCGTGGGGGACCACGGCCGGCTGCACTCCTACGAGCGCCGCGAGGAGTTCGCGGACGTGGCCCGCGCCAACGTGGAGGCGTTCTTCGGCGCCGAGCACCCCGCCTGGTCCATCCACCTCGGCGACGCCCAGGAGCAGATGACCCGCGTCCACGAGCCCGGCTCCGTGGACCGCGTGGTCCTGGACATGCTCGCGCCCTGGGAGTGCCTCGACGCCGTCGCCGAGGTCCTCGCCCCCGGCGGCGTCTGGCTGAACTACGTGGCCACCGCCACCCAGCTCTCCCGCGTGGCCGAGGCCATCCGGGACTCCGGCCGGTTCACCCAGGTGGAGGCCAACGAGACCCTCGTGCGCGGCTGGCACCTGGACGGGCTCGCCGTGCGCCCCGACCACCGGATGGTCGCCCACACCGGCTTCCTGCTCACCGCCCGCCGCCTCGCCACCGGCGAGGAGGCCCTGCGGCTGAAGAAGCGCTCCAAGGTCTCCGAGTTCAAGGCCGAGGACGTCGAGGCCTGGCAACCGGCCGACGAGGCCCGGTGGACCCCCGAGGCCCTCGGCGAGCGCCCCGTCACGGACAAGAAGGCGCGCAAGGCGGCCAAGGAGGCCCGGCTCATGGCGGCGCGGTCACGTGCCGCCGAGCGCGGCGTGGACGCGTACGGTGGAAGGATCCAGGAGCAGGACCAGGACTGAAGGGGAGGCGCCCGTGGACCAGGACGCGCAGGGGGGACCGGAGCAGCTCGAGCGCCGGCTCGGCGAGGCCCGTGAGCTGCTGCGGCAGTCCCAGGCCGAGGCCGAGCGGCTGCGGCACCAGCTCGACTCGGCCCAGCGGCACGCCGCGCGCCTCAGCGAGCGCCGCCGGGAGGCCGAGGCCCAGACCCAGACGGCCGCCCGCAACAACCGGCGCATGGTCGAGCTGCTCGAGGCCACGCGCACCGAGATCACCACGCTCAAGGAGAACCTGGACGCCGTCACGCATCCGCCGTTCACCTTCGCCACCCTCGAGGCCGTCCACGCCCCGCGTGAGCCCGAGGAGGGCGTGGAGACCGGCGCCGTGGTGCGCGGGGGAGCGGATGTCGTGCAGAACGGCCGGCGGCTGCGCGTGACGGTCTCCCCGCTGCTCGACGCCGCCCGCCTCGTTCCCGGCGCCCAGGTGCTGCTGGACGAGTCCAGCGCGATCGTGGGCGTCGCGCCGGGCACCGGCTCGGGCCAGCTGCTGCGCGTCAAGGAGGCGCTGCCCGACGGCGGCCTCGTCCTGGCCAGCACGGCGGACGAGGAGCGCGTGGTGCGGCGCGCGCCCGCGCTGGAGGGCGTCGAGCTGCGCCACGGGGACGCCGTCACCGTGGACCCGCGCGTCGAGTGGGCGCTGCGGCGGGTCGAGCTGTCCGAGGTGGACGAGGTGCTGCTCGAAGAGGTCCCGGACGTCACGTTTGAGGACATCGGCGGCCTCGGCCCCCAGATCGACCGGATCCGCGAGGCCGTCGAGATCCCGTTCCTGCACCCCGAGGTCTACCGCGAGCACGGTCTGCGCGCCCCCAAGGGGATCATGCTGTACGGCCCGCCCGGCACCGGCAAGACCATGCTCGCCAAGGCCGTGGCCAACGCCCTCTCGGCCCGCAGCGCGGACGGCGAGCGCTCGTTCTTCCTCAACGTCAAGGGGCCCGAGCTGCTGAACAAGTACGTGGGCGAGACCGAGCGGCAGATCCGCGTCATCTTCGACCGGGCCCGCGAGAAGGCCGACGCCGGCTTCCCCGTGGTCATCTTCTTCGACGAGATGGAGTCGCTGTTCCGCACGCGCGGCTCCGGCGTCTCCTCGGACGTGGAGACCACGATCGTCCCGCAGCTGCTCACCGAGATCGACGGCGTCGAGGCCCTCGAGAACGTGATCGTCATCGGCGCCTCCAACCGCGAGGACATGATCGACCCGGCCGTGCTCCGCCCCGGCCGGCTGGACGTGAAGATCCGCGTGGACCGTCCCGACGCCGCCGGCGCCGCGGAGATCATGGCCAAGCACCTCACCGCGGACGTGCCCCTGCACGCCGACGACGTCGCCGCGGCCGGCTCGGCCGGCTCGGCCCGCCAGGGGCTCATCGCCCGCACGGTGGAGGCCCTCTACGCCCGGAACGACGCCACCGCGCTGGCGGAGCTGACCGACGTCACCGGCGCCGTGCGACCCCTGCACCTGGCCGACCTCGTCTCGGGCGCCGTGGTGGCCGACGTCGTGGACCGGGCCAAGCGCCACGCCGTGCGCGACTACCTCGTCGCCGACCAGGACCCGGCCGCCCGCGGCGTGCGCGAGGGCCACCTGCGCGAGGCCGTGGACGCGGTGCTCGAGGACCAGACGGACCTGCTGGCCACCGTGGCGCCCGCCGAGTGGGCGCGCACCTCGGGCTGGCGCGGCCCGCGCCTGCAGTCGCTGCGGATGGTGCGCGGGGCGCAGTCGTGAGCGCGTTCGGCCGCGGGACCGCGGACGGCTTCGCCCGGGCCGTCGCCGTCGACGTCGGCCCGACCCCCGCCTTCGAGGGCCAGCGTCGGCTGTTCCACGGCGCGGCCGTGCCCCCGAACGGGCGGGACGCCGCCGGCTGGGGCGTGCACCGGGTGATGGGCACGGAGACCGAGTTCGGCATCCACGCGCCGGCCAACCCGGGGGCGCACCACAGCGTGCTCTCGGTCGAGCTCGTGAACGCGTACGCGGACCTGGTCACCCGGTCCGGCTCGGCGGTGGCCGGCACGGAGTGGGACTACACGGGGGAGTCGCCGCTCGTGGACGCGCGCGGCTGGCGGCTGCCGCGTTCGGCGGCGCACCCCTCGCAGCTGACCGACGAGGCGCTCGTGGGCCCGGACGGGGAGCCCGTGCACCTGCTGCTGTCCACCGTGCTGGCCAACGGCGCGCGCTGGTACGTGGACCACGCCCACCCGGAGTACTCGTCGCCGGAGACGACCACCCCGCGGGACGCCATGGTCTGGGACGCCGCCGGGGACCTGGTCGCGCAGGCGGCGGCCGAACACATCGGCCAGGCCGAGGGCGCCCCGGAGGTGCTGGTCTACAAGAACAACGTGGACGGCAAGGGCCAGTCCTACGGAGCGCACGAGAACTACCTCGTGGCCCGGTCCCTGGACTTCGAGGAGCTCACCGCCGTCCTGCTGCCGTTCTTCGCGGCGCGGCAGGTGCTCGTGGGCGCGGGTCGCGTGGGCCTGGGCCCGGCGGGGGAGCGGCCGGGGTTCCAGCTGTCCCAGCGCGCGGACTACTTCGAGGAGTCCGTGGGCCTGGAGACCACCATCCACCGGCCGATCGTGAACACCCGGGACGAGCCGCACGCGCGGCGGGAGGCGTACCGCCGGCTGCACGTGATCATCGGCGACGCCACGCTGAGCCAGCACGCCACATGGCTGCGGATGGGCATGACGGCCCTCGTGCTGGCGATGGCCGAGGCCGGGACCGCGCCCCGGCTCGTCCTGGACGATCCCGTGGCCGCGCTCCAGGCGATCAGCCACGACCCGACCCTGCAGGCGCGGGTCCCGCTGCTCGAGCACCCCGACGACGGCGGCGCCCCGGTCCGCCGGCACTGGACCGGGCTGGAGATCCTCGCCGCCTACCACCGGGCCGCGCGGGAGCACTGCGCGGCGTTCGGCGTGGACGACCCCGAGACCGCCGCGGTGCTCGCGGCCTGGGCCATCGACCTCGACGACGCCACCGCGGATCCGCTGTCCCTGAGCGACCGCGCCGACTGGGCGGCCAAGCTGCGCGTCCTCGAGGGCCTGCGGGCCCGCGCGGGTGCGGACTGGACCGACCCCCGCCTCGCGATGGTGGACCTGCAGTACGCCGACCTGCGCCCGGCCCGCTCCCTGCACCGCCGGCTCGTGGCCGCCGGCGCGCTCCGGACGCTCGCCGACGAGGCGGAGATCCGTGCCGCCGTCGCCACGCCGCCGCGGGCCACCCGCGCGTGGACCCGCGGCAACCTCGTGGGCCGCCACGGTGACCGCGTGGCCGGCGCCGCGTGGGAGACGCTGCTGCTGCGCGGGGCGGGGGAGCGGGTGCACCGGCTGCACCTGGCCGAGCCGCTGGTCGGCGCCGCCATGGACCTGCCCGGCTGGTGGGAGGACGCCGCCGCGCCCCGGCCCGACGACGAGGCGCTCGTGGCCACGCTGCCGCCGCTGTTCGGCGCGCGGGCCTGAGACGAGGGCTGGCGCTCAGCCCGTGACGGCCGCGCGCACGCGGCCCAGCAGGGCGTCCGCCCGCGCGACGAGACGGTCCGCCCGGTCGACGTCGGTGCGCAGGATGCCCTCCACGCCCTCGTCGCGGAGGGGGCCCAGGTTGGTCTCGAGTGTGACCGTGGCGGCGGTGAGGCCGCCCCGGATGCAGCCGAGCGCCGCACCGACGTCGGAGAGCACGTTCGGGTTCGCCGCGTCCAGCACACGCTCGGCCAGGTCCAGTGCACGCGCGGCGGCGTCGACGATCCCGCGGGGTGGCCGGACGGCCTCGGCCAGGGCGGCCTGGATCGCGGCCGAGCGCCGGGACCGGGCCTCCGGGGTGTCGCGGGGCAGCCCGAACGCCTCGGCCACGGCGCCGAAGCCCCGCTCGTCGCCGTCGGCGAGGCCGAGGCACGCCGCGATCAGGCCCTCCGATGCCCGAGCGTCCTCCTCGGCCGCGCTGAACCGGGCCGCCATGGCCAGCAGTCCGGCGCCCTCGGCGACCGCGAGCGCGCCCGTCGCGCCGCCGCCGGGGGTGGGCTCGCCGGAGGCGAGGCGCCCCAGATAGCTCTCGATGCTCTCGTCGCGGATCATGCCCCCACGGTGCCAGACCGAGCCCGACCGTGGCCCGCCCTCAGGCGCGCTCCCAGGAGGCGACCGGCCCCGGGACGATCGTGAACAGCGGGTGCACGTCGGGGACGGGCGTGTCCGACCACCGTTCGAGCCAGGCGGGGCTGCGCGCGGCCAGCTTGGCGCACAGGTGACGCCACTCCAGGTCGCGCTGGCCCGTGGTGGCCGGGATCGGTGCGAGACCGACGGGCGGGATGCGCACCGCGCCGTCGGGGGCGGGGCACGGCCGGTCGATCCGGGAGTGGTCGAAGCGGTAGCCGCGCGCCGTGGCCTCGGCCTCGAGGCCGGAGAGGAACGCGCCGACGGCGACGGACGGGTCCGGATGCTCCCGGAACCTCAGCAGCTGCGGGTGGTCGCGATACCCGCGCGTGCGGCCGGCCAGGACGGCCTGGGCGAGCAGGGCTTCGCGCCAGGCGCCCGTCAGGCCCTGGCGGTCGAGGTGGCGGGGATGAAGGGTCCACAGGCGCATGCCCCCATCCTGCCAGCGTGAGGCAACCCGGGGACGTGGGGCTGAAACGTGGCCCGTGCGTGGGGCAGGATGGGTGGACGCGGACGAAGCACATCGACCCGCGTCGACGCACGAGGAGGCCACCATGTCCCAGGAGCAGATCCGCCCACGCCCGTCCGGCGGCGACGACGAGACCGGCGCCGCGGCGGGCCAGGCGCACGTGAAGCCCGCGGCCCAGGACCAGGGCCTGGACAGCCTGCTGGACGAGATCGACTCGGTGCTGGAGTCCAATGCCGAGGAGTTCGTCAAGGGCTTCGTCCAGAAGGGCGGCCAGTGACCGACGCGGACCGCGCCCGCCGGATCTTCGGGCTGGAGACGGAGTACGGCGTCCAGCACTGGAACCCGGAGGGGCGCCCGCTCAGTCCCGAAGAGGTCGTCCGGTACCTCTTCCGGCCCGTCGTCGAGTGGGGGCACTCCTCGAACGTGTTCGTCTCCAACGGCTCCCGCCTGTACCTGGACGTGGGCTCCCACCCCGAGTACGCCACCGCCGAGTGCTCCACCCTGGACGAGCTGATCGCCTCGGACGCCGCGGGCGACCTCATCCTCCACGATCTCGTCACGCGGGCGCAGGAGCGCATGGCCGCGGACGGGATCGGCGGCCGGATCCACCTGTACCGCAACAACGCGGACTCCTCGGGCAGCTCCTACGGCTCCCACGAGAACTACCTGCTGCGCCGGCGCACCGAGTACCGCCGGCTCACCGAGGCGCTCGTGCCGTTCCTCGTCTCCCGCCAGATCCTCGTGGGCGCCGGCCGGGTGGTCCCCGCCGGCACGTGGCCCGAGGGTGACGGCGCGGCGCACTTCGCGTTCTCCCAGCGGGCGGACTTCGTGCAGGACGGGGTCTCCTCCTCGACCACGCGGTCCCGGCCGATCATCAACACGCGCGACGAGCCCCACGCGGACGCCTCCGAGTACCGCCGCCTCCACGTGATCGTGGGGGACACCAGCCTCTCCGAGCACACCCACCTGCTCCGATTCGGGGCCACGGACCTGATGCTGCGCATGATCGAGGCCGGCTTCCCCCTCGGGGACCGGGTGCTCGCCCACCCGACCCTGGCCGTCCGCCAGATCTCCCACGACCTCACGGGCACCGCGCGCGTGGCGCTGCGGGACGGGGACGCCTCCGCCCTGGAGCTGCAGGAGCACTACCTCGAGCGCGCCCGGGCGTTCGTGGCCGCCGAGGGCGCCCACCACGAGCGCGTGGAGGAGATCCTGACCCTGTGGGAGGACGTGCTCGAGGCGGTCCGCACGGGGGACCGTTCCCGGATCGAGGACCGCATCGACTGGGCGATCAAGCTGCGCATGCTCGAGGACTACCGGGCCCGGCAGGACCTGGACTGGGGCTCGGCGCGGCTCGCGCAGCTGGACCTGGCCTTCCATGACATCGACCCGGACCGGGGCCTGTTCCGCCTCCTGCTGCGCCGCGGCGCGGCCGCGCGGCTGCTGCCCGAGGACGCCGGCCGGCTGGCCGTGGACGCGGCCCCGCCGACGACGCGCGCCCGCGTGCGCGCCGACTTCATCGCCCGCGCCCGTCAGCGGGGGCTGGGCTACGCGGTGGACTGGACCACGCTCAAGCTCACGGACCACCCGCTGCACGCGATCGCGGCGAAGGACCCCTTCGACGCGTCCTCGGACGCGGTGGACCGGCTGTTCGAGCGCATCGGCTGACAGGGCGCGCCCGGCGGGTCCCGGGGCGACGCCCAGGGCCCGCCGCTAGGGTGTGGCGCATGAGTTCGTTCCAGACCCCCGAGACCACGACGCCGCGTCGCCGCCGTCGCCTCCTGCCCCTGGTGTCGCTGGGCGTGGCCGGCCTGTTCCTGGCCACCGCCTGCGCCTCCGGCCAGGACGACACGCCGGAGCCGCACGATGACGCCGCCTCCGCCTCGCAGTCCGCCGCGCCCGAGCGTGCCGCGGTCGGCGAGGGCCAGGGCGAGCCGGACGCCCTGGAGGGCCTGTCCTTCTCCGAGGGCGAGGACGGCGCCCCCAGCGTCGAGGTCGACGGCGAGCTCGCCACGGACCAGCCCACCACCCGCGTGCTCACCGCCGGCGAGGGCGACCAGGTGCAGGAGGGCGACGTGCTGAAGATGTCGATCGCCGTCGTGGACCCCGCCAGCGGCGACGTGCTCGCCGAGAACTTCACCGGCGACCCCGAGTCCGTGCCTGTGGACCAGCAGCTCAAGAGCATGAACCCGGAGATGCACGACCTGCTGGTGCGCAACGGCGTCGGCTCCGTCGTCGCCGCCTACAGCCCCGAGCGCGAGGTCACCGCCCCGCCCGCCGACGGCGCCTCGCCAAGCGCGTCCCCCCCCACCCAGACCCAGCCCGCCCAGCTCTTCGTGTACAAGATCGAGTCGATCCTGCCCACGCAGGCCCAGGGCGAGGAGGTCGCCGAACGCGACGAGCGGCTGCCCGAGGTCACCGTGACCGACGGTACCCCGGAGATCGGCGACGCCGAGGGCGAGGCCCCGTCCGAGATGGTGGTCCAGCCGCTGATCCGCGGCGAGGGCCCCGAAGTGGGCCCGGACGACTCCGTGACCGTGAACTACGTGGGCGAGACCTGGTCCGAGGGCACCCGGTTCGACTCCTCGTGGGAGCGCGGCGCCCCCATCTCCTTCTCCCTGAACCAGGTGATCCCCGGCTGGAAGGAGGGCCTGGCGGGCCAGCCCGTGGGCTCGCGCGTCCTGCTGTCGATCCCGGCGGAGAAGGCCTACGGTGAGCAGGGCAGCCCGCCGGACATCGGCCCGAACGAGCCCCTGCTGTTCGTGGTGGACATCCTGGACGCCCAGGCCCCGTCCACCCCGCCGGCGAACTGACCCCCGCACCCACGACCCCTCAGGAGAGCACCGTGTCCTTCGGACAGCGCGACTACGACCGCACGAAGCCCGAGATCGACTTCCCGGGCGAGAACCCGCCCACCGAGCTGGTGGTGGAGGACCTGATCGCCGGCTCCGGCCCCGCCGTGGAGGCCGGCTCCCGCGTGCAGGTCCACTACGTGGGCGTGGCCTGGTCCACCGGCGAGGAGTTCGACGCCTCGTGGAACCGCGGCACCCCGCTGCCGCTGACAGTGGGCGTCGGCCAGGTCATCGCCGGCTGGGACCAGGGCCTGCTGGGCATGCAGGTGGGCGGCCGCCGCCGCCTCGAGATCCCGCCGCACCTGGGCTACGGCGCCCGCGGCGCCGGCTCGGCCATCGGCCCGAACGAGACGCTGATCTTCGTCTGCGACCTCGTCTCGGTCGACTGACCCGCGTCCCGTCCATGGCCCCTCCCGCCTCCCGGCGCGCCGGCGACGAGGCCGCCGAGCGGATCATCTCGCTGCTGTGGCTGCTGCTGTCCGCGCCCCACGGCCTCGAGCGTGACCGGATCCGGCGCCAGGTGGTCGGCTACGAGGGGCTCTCGGACGCCGCCTTCGAGAAGCTGTTCCAGCGGGACCGCCGCGTGCTGCGCGCCGTGGGGGTCCCGCTGGAGACGCTCGAGGTGGACTCCTTCGAGGAGGAGGCGCAGGGCGTCCGCCACCGCGTGGTGCGCGACGCGATGCTGCTGCGCGACCTCGACCTCACCGTGGATGAGCGCCGCGCCCTCGTGCGCGCCCGCCGTCTCTGGGGCGACTCGCCCCTGCGCGCCGACATCGTGCGCGCCGTGGGGCTGCTCTTCGCCCCGACCCCGGACCTGGCCGCCGACGACGAGCTGGCCGGCTACCATGCCCTCACGCCGCGGGCGGACCCCCGGCTCGAGGCCCTGACCCAGGCCGTCGCCGAGGAGGCCGTCCTGCGCTTCCCCTACCGCGACGCGCGGGGCCGGGAGAGCCGGCGGACCGTGCGGGCGTGGTTCCTCACGCTCGTGCGCGGCCGCTGGTACCTCACCGGCTGGGACGCGGACCGCGAGGCCGAGCGCAGCTTCCGCCTGACCCGCATGGAGGGCGAGCCGCGCCGCGTGGAGCGCGCCGCGTCCCTGCCGGGGCGCCCCGCCGACCACGACCACGCCGACCTGGTGGCCCGCCTGGCCGGCCAGGCCGACGCCGAGCGCGTGCGGGTCTGGCTCGCCCCCGGGCGCGGCCAGGGCGTGCGGGCCGTGGGCG